>NZ_JBFBIV010000058.1:0-53718 GCF_040702025.1 Streptomyces sp. NPDC088194
CGGGAGATCCAGGTCAGATGCCGGTCCTCCAGGCGCTCCATATCCGACGGCTGGCCGCCGTCGAGCCGACCAGGGCGACGCCGGTGAGCCGCTGGTTGCTCGGATCAGCCCAGGTCGGCGTACTGGCTCCAGCCGGCGCCGCCGATCTGGACCCGCGCCTTGAAGGTGCCGGTTCCGGTGCCCGCGTAGAAGTACAGGCCCTTCGAGCTGCGGGCCAGCAGGTCCGCCACCCCGTCGCCGTTCATGTCGCCGGGCGCGATCAGCTTGTTGTACTGGCTCCAGCCGGTACCGCCGATCTTCTTCTTCGCCCCGAAGGGTGAGGACGCGTTGCCGGTGCCGGCGTACAGGAACAGCCCGGCCGACGAGCGAGCGACGATGTCCGCCTTGCCGTCACCGGTCAGGTCGCCGGTGCCGACGATCTGGTTGTACTGGTTCCAGCCGCTGCCGCCGATCTGCACGCGGCCCTTCATCGACAGGCCGTTGCCGTTGCCGCCGTAGTAGTACAGCGCCGACGAGTTGCGGGCGAGCAGGTCGCCCTTGCCGTCGCCGTTGAGGTCACCGGGGCCGACCACCAGGTTGTACGACGTCGAACCGGCGGCGAGCATGTCGTCGTCGATGGCGTAGTTCGCCAGGTTGTACAGGTGGCCGTCGTACAGGCCCTTGCCGATCAGGTCCGAGAACCCGGAGTCGGTCAGCGAGGAGACCTCGTAGAGCCGGATCGCGCTGCGGTCGAAGCCGGTGCCGGCCTCGTACTTCGCGTCGAGGTTCCCGGTGCCGGTGGCGTCGTAGTAGTACAGGGTGCCGTTGGAGGTGTTGGCGTAGATGCCGTCCTTGCCGAAGAACGGGTTGGCGCCCGCGCCCGCGAACTGCCGCTCCCAGCCCCAGCCCGTGCCGACCTTCATGCGCGTGGGGTCGAACGTGCCGTTGCCGTTGCCGTCGTACAGGTAGAGGGTGCCGTCGTAGCCGCGGGCCAGCAGGTCCTGGGTGCCGTTGCCGTCGTAGTCACCGCCACCGAGGATCTGGTTGTACTGGTTCCAGCCGGTGCCGCCGATCTGGGTCTTCGCCGCGAACGGGGTGGCCGCCTTGCCGCTGCCGGTGTACAGCCACAGCCCGCTGGAGTTGCGGACGACGATGTCGCCGATGCCGTCGCCGTTGAAGTCGCCCACGCCGACGAGCTGGTTGAACTGGTTCCAGCCCGCGCCGCCGACCTGGACCCGGGCGCCGAAGGGCGCCGAGCCCGAGCCGGTGCCCGGGTAGAAGAACAGTCCGGCCGAGCTGCGCGCGAGCAGGTCGGGCTTGCCGTCACCGTTGAGGTCGCCGGGCGCGAACAGCTTGTTGTACTGCTGCCAGCCGGTGCCGACGGTGGTGTACGACTGGAAGCCGTCGGTCTGCAGCCCGTTGGCGCCGCTGTGCAGGCGCAGCGAGCCGCTGGCGGTCAGCGTCAGCAGGTCGGGCTTGCCGTCGCCGTTCAGGTCGCCCGGCGTCAGCAGGTCCTTCACCTGCGAGGTGTCGCCCTCGATCACCGTGGTGAGGCGGTTGGAGGCGCCGTTGAGCAGGTCGATGACGATGTCGCCGTTGCTGTACCGGTAGACCAGGTCGTCCGCGCCGTCACCGTCGAAGTCGGACGGGTGCGTGGTCGCGGCGGAGGTGGCGATCTTCGCGGTCTTGCCGCGCAGCTTCTTCGACGAGCGGGCCGGCAGCGAGACCTGCGAGGTCTTGGCCGTGACGGCCGGCCGCTTGACCGGGCCGGGGGCGCCGGGCGCGTCAGCGGCCGCGGTGCCGCTCAGCGCGCCGGTGGCCAGCAGGCCCGCGCAGCCGAGCACCGCGCAGGCGACCGTACGGCGGCCCTTGCGGCGAATGGTGTTGGACACGTGTGTGTTCCTTCGTCGAGAAATGATGTGCGGGCACCACAGCGCCGGGCCACGTGTCGCAGGCATGACCGCGCAGAGCGCGCAGGTCGCCTCGACCGCCGATGTCCCCCCCGGGGTGCTCCGACTCTCTGTCCTATGCGGATATGTGCTCGAAGCGCAAGGCTTTTCTGTGAATTCGGTGAAGATCTCCGGTACCTCGGGTGACGGCCGGGCGGCCTCCGGAAGCGGTTATCGGGCCCCGCCGCCCCCGCTGTTAGGGTGGGACGATGTGGTTGATCACCGGCGGAGCCGGATACATCGGGTCCCACGTCGTCAGGGAGTTGACCGCCGCCGGCGAGAGCCTCGTGGTCCTGGACGACCTGAGCAGCGGCGACCCGGCCCGGCTGCCGGCCGGCATCGTGCTGGAGCGCGGCTCGGTGCTCGACGCGGAGGTGCTGGCGCGCGTGCTGCGCGAGTACGCCGTCGACGGGATCGTGCACATCGCCGGCCGGAAGCAGGTCGCCGAGTCCGTCGAACGCCCGCTGTACTACTACCGGGAGAACATCGAAGGACTGCGCACCGTCCTCGACGCGGCCGCGGCCGCCGGGGTGCGCCGCTTCGTCTTCTCCTCCTCCGCGGCCGTCTACGGCCCGACCGACGTCGATCTCGTCACCGAGCAGACCCCCTGCGCGCCGATGAGCCCGTACGGCCAGACCAAGCTCGCCGGCGAGTGGCTGGTCGCGGCGGCCGGCCGGGCGTACGGCATGGCCACCGTCTCGCTGCGCTACTTCAACGTCGCGGGCGCGGCCACCCCGGAACTCGCCGACACCGGCGTGTCCAACCTCGTCCCGATGGTCTTCCAGCGGCTCGCCGCGGGAGCGCCGCCGCTGATCTTCGGCGACGACTACCCGACGCCGGACGGCACCTGCGTGCGCGACTACATCCACGTCCAGGACATCGCCTCCGCGCACCTGGCCGCCGCCCGCCGGCTCACCGCCGACCCGGACACCGCCCTGGTGCTGAACATCGGCACCGGCCTCGGCGTCTCGGTGGCCGAGATGGTCACGGTGATCGGCGAGGTGACCGGTCACACTGATCTCGTGCCCGAAGTCGGCCCGCGCCGCCCGGGTGACCCGGCCCGTGTCATCGCCTCGGCCGAGGCGATCGCCAAGGAGCTGGACTGGCGCGCACAGTACGACGTCCGGGAGATGGTGGGTTCGGCATGGGCGGGCTGGCAGGCGCGCCACCCGGGGTGACGGCCCGTCACGGCCGGACGGATCGCGGAACAGCGGACAGAGGGACGGCGCAGGTGGCAGCGGCGGCACGGCAGGACGTGGTGGAGGCCCGCAGGGTCGTGGTGAAGGTCGGCTCCTCGTCGCTGACCACGGCCGCGGGCGGGCTGGACGCCGACCGGGTGGACGCCCTCGTCGACGTCCTGGCCAAGGCCCGCGCGGACCGCGAGGTGGTCCTCGTCTCCTCCGGCGCGATCGCCGCCGGGCTCGCGCCGCTCGGCCTGCCGCGCCGCCCCCGCGACCTGGCCCGGCAGCAGGCCGCCGCCAGCGTCGGCCAGGGCCTGCTGGTCGCCCGCTACACCGCCTCCTTCGCCCGGTACGGCATCCGCGTCGGCCAGGTGCTGCTCACCTCCGACGACGTCAGCCGCCGCACCCACTACCGCAACGCCTACCGCACGCTCGACCAGCTGCTGGCCATGGGCGCCCTGCCGATCGTCAACGAGAACGACACCGTCGCCACCGACGAGATCCGGTTCGGCGACAACGACCGGCTCGCCGCCCTCGTCGCCCACCTGGTCCACGCCGACCTGCTGGTGCTGCTCTCCGACGTCGACGGCCTCTACGACGGCGACCCGCGCACCCCCGGCACCAGCCTGGTCGGCGAGGTCACCGGCCCCGGCGACCTCGCCGGCATCTCCATCGGCAGCGCGGGCCGGGCCGGCGTCGGCACCGGCGGCATGGTCACCAAGGTCGAGGCCGCCGCCATCGCCACCGGCGCCGGGGTGCCGGTGGTGCTCACCTCCGCCGTGCACGCCGCCGACGCGCTGGCCGGCCGCGAGACCGGCACGTACTTCCACCGCACCGGCAAGCGCTCCGCCGACCGTCTGCTGTGGCTCGCGCACGCCTCCACCCCGCGCGGCTCGCTGCGGCTGGACGCGGGCGCGGTGCGCGCCGTCACCGAGCGGCACAGCTCCCTGCTGCCGGCCGGACTCACCGCGGTCGAGGGCGACTTCACCGCGGGCGACCCGGTCGACCTGCTGGACGAATCCGGCCACCCGGTCGCCCGCGGCCTGGTCAACTTCGACGCCCGCGAACTGCCCCGCCTGCTCGGCCGCTCCACCCGCGACCTCGCCAGGGAACTCGGCCCGGCGTACGAACGCGAAGTGGTCCACCGCGACGACCTCGTACTGCTGCGCCCCTGAGCAGAGGGCTGCCCGTTTCCCGCGTGCGAATGCCCGGTTCCGCCCGGTTCCCGGGACCCGTCCGGCCGGTCGCTCCTCGGCCAATCTCCGGGAAAACGCCACGCCCGGCCGCCGAGCCTGGTCAACTGTGAAGCGGAGGAGTCGTCCGCAGGGAGCGTGCGGGCGGGCTCGGTCACGTCACCCACAGGGAGGCCACCGGTGAAACGAGGGCGCCCAGGGCACTCGTCCAGGGGGACATCGGGGCGCGCGCTGGTCAGCGTGAGCAGCGGGCACGACGTCGGTAAGGCCGGCGCCGGCAGCAGCGCTGACGACGCGGAGACCGGGCACGACGAACACCCCTCCGCCCGGCTGTGGCACGTCACGCTCAGCGTCTCCGGCCCCCGCGCGCCCCTCGCCGAGGTCAGACGCGGACTGGAACAGCTCGCGCACGATCACCCGTTCCTGCTCACCAGCCGCTACGCGACCGACCACGCCGAGATCCGCTACTGGGAAGAGGCCCGCGACCTCCACGACGCCGCCGCGCTGGCCTTGCGGTTGTGGGGCGAACACCGCTCCACCGCCGGGCTGCCCCCCTGGGAAACCGTCGGCCTCGAAGTCATCGACCGCACCACCTACCACCAACGCCTCGCCGAAGGCTACGGCCCCCCACCCGCCGTCCCCGTAGGCGTCCACCCGTACTAGGCGGCGTGGGCGGTGCGCCTCTTCCGCGACGAGCAGCCCCACCAAGGGGCGCGGGGAACCGCGCGCTCAACAGGCCACCGGCAGGTGGTCCCCCAACCGACAGAACCAGCCACCCGGGCGGGTCAGGGTACCCTGCACCGCATGGAATTGCCCTCGCCGCTCCCCACGTCCCCCGTGCTGCTGGCCGCGTACCGTGCCCGCGCCGCCGCCGCGGAGCTGGCCCCGCAGGCCCGCGCGGCGAAGGACGACGCGCTGCTGGCCATCGCGGACGCGCTGATCGTCCGCACCCAGGAGATCGTCGCCGCCAACGCCGAGGACGTCGCCCGGGCGAAGGCCGCCGGCACCAGTGAGGCGATCATCGACCGGCTCACCCTCACCCGCGAGCGGGTCGCCGCGATCGCCGCCGACGTACGGCACGTCGCGTCGCTGCCCGACCCCGTCGGCGAGGTGCTGCGCGGCTCCACCCTCCCCAACGGCCTCGACCTGCGGCAGGTCCGGGTCCCGCTCGGCGTGGTCGGCATCATCTACGAGGCCCGCCCGAACGTCACCGTGGACGCCGCCGCGCTCTGCCTGAAGTCCGGCAACGCGGTGCTGCTGCGCGGCTCGTCCTCCGCGTACGCTTCGAACACCGCCCTGGTCACCGTGGTGCGCGACGCGATCGGCGGCGCCGGCCTGCCCGCGGACGCGGTACAGCTCGTGCCCGGCGAGAGCCGTGAGTCCGTCACCGAGCTGATGCGCGCCCGCGGCCAGGTCGACGTGCTGATCCCGCGCGGCGGCGCCGCCCTGATCCGTACCGTCGTCGAGGGCTCCACCGTGCCGGTGATCGAGACCGGCACCGGCAACTGCCACGTCTACGTGGACGCCGAGGCGGACCTGGACACCGCCGTGCAGATCCTGGTGAACTCCAAGGCGCAGCGGCCCAGCGTCTGCAACTCCGCCGAGACCCTGCTGGTGCACCGCGACATCGCCGACCGCTTCCTGCCGCTCGCGCTGGACGCGCTCGCCGAGGCGGGCGTCACCGTGCACGGCGACCCGGGGGTGGTGGCGGCCGCGCGGGCGCACGACGGCAAGGCCACCGTGGTGCCGGCCACCGCCGAGGACTGGGAGACGGAGTACCTGTCGTACGACATCGCGGCCGGCGTGGTGGACTCGCTGGACGCGGCCGTCGCGCACATCCGGCTGTGGTCCTCCGGCCACACCGAGGCGATCGTGACCACCTCGCAGGCCGCCGCCCGCCGCTTCACCCGGCTGGTCGACGCCGCCGCGGTGATGGTGAACGCCTCCACCCGGTTCACCGACGGCGGCCAGTTCGGCTTCGGCGCCGAGATCGGCATCTCCACCCAGAAGCTGCACGCGCGCGGCCCGATGGGCCTGCCCGAGCTGACCTCCACCAAGTACATCGTCACGGGCGACGGCCACATCCGCTGACCGGCGCCCCACACGTACTCACCGGTATCCGCCGTCCCGCCCGCCCCGGTGGTCGGGACGGCTGGCGTACCACGTCCCCGCCACTGGCGCACAGCCGCCGCACGGTGGGCCAGGAAAGCCCTGCCCAAAAGGGCCCCTTCCGGCTTACTCTGAACAGATGCCGGACGATGACGAGTTCGCCTCCGTAGTCCTCGACGAGGAATTCGTACGGTCCGCTCTGTTCCATGAGCCCACGGCCAGGGAACGGATGCTTGCCGTCGCCGAAGGTCCCGCGCTGCCACCCAGCCGTCCCGGACGGCACAGAAGCCGGGGCGCCACCGTACCCGAGCTGGAGGACGACTCCGTCCTGGAGTCGGACGAGCTCTACGCCGCCGGGCACCCCTACCGCGCCGGCAGCACCCGCTGGCACCGGCCGGTGGCCTGGGCGCTCGCGGTGGTGATGGGCATCGGCGTGGTCGCCCTGACCTTCGCCGCGGTCTACCGGGGCGCGGGCGGCGGGCGCACCACGACCCCGCCGCCGACGCACCCGCCGATCGGCACATCGGCGACCCCGACCATCCACTTCGTCCCGCAGCCCTGATCGCACGTCAACTTGACCGCCGCAAGGGCGCCTGTTCCCGTCCATACGGACTTAACCTTGTGATATGAGCGGGCATGAGGACCCTCCCGAGGGCTCGCCCGACGGCGTGCCGGCCGGGGGCGACGACGAGAGCGAATACCGATCCGTCGTGTTCGACGAGTCGTTCGTCAAGGCTGCCCGTATCCAGGAGTACTCCGCGCGCGAGCGGCTCGACGACGCCGCGCACGCGGTGCGCATCCGCCATGTGATGCCGCACGGCCTGGCCCGGCAGGCACTGGCGATGTTCGCGCTGATCATGGTGGCGTTCGGCTTCGCCGTCTACATGGGGGTCCGCCACCCGTACCGCGGCCACACCCCCGCGGTGAGCGAGCAGATCCGGGTGAACCTGATACCTCTGGTGCCGAAGGGCACGGTGCAGGCGGTCTCGCCGAGCGAGCCGTTCGCCGGCAGCCGCGCTGAGGGGTACGGACACGGCATCAGGGTGCCGACCGACGCGGCCCGGCGGATCGGCGGCTACGCGCAGAGCGAGGTCCAGGAGGCGCTGGACACCGCGAAGAAGTATCTGACCGTCACCTCGCTCGACCGCGAGACGGTGATCTCCGGCGACCTGGAGCCGGTGCGGGACCTGCTGAGCCCCGGCCAGCTCGACCAGTTCGACGCCACCCTCACCCAGCCCAGCGACGACGGCAGCCACGCGGCCACCGGCTGGCTGGTGCGCTTCGACCCGCAGATCTCCCTCGCGGGCAGCGCCGACAACGCCATCCGTGTGAACGACGGCAAGGTGCGGACCGCCGCGGCCGGCAGCGAACTGGAGATCGTCACCGACTACACATTCTTCTACGCCCTGCGCGGTGAGTCGGACACCACGGTGTCGCTGTTCTCGGTGCGGCGCGATCTGACCTTCCACGTCAACCACACGGATGTGCGGCAGCACCACATCGAGCTGGTCGACGCCGACGTCCAGGCCGGGCCGCTGGCCTGTACCGACACCGTCGGCAGCTATTTCCGGCCGATACTCGCCGGCGGCAGCGGCGGTCGGCTCGACGGCGTCGACCCGTACCGGCCCGACCGCCCGGCGGGCTCGGTCTGCAGCGCGATGGACGGCAGCGCGGCCGCCCCTACCGGCACGGCCACCGCCCGTACGCCCACTCCCACCGGGAGCGGGGACGGGGCTGGGTCAGGGCCCGGGTCCGGGTCCGCGACGGCTACCGAGACGGGGCTGGTGACCGCGACCGGCGGCACAACCGGCGGCGCGACCGGCGGCACGACCGGCAGTGCGGTCGTGCCGCCGGCGACGGTGACCACCGCGTCCGCGGTGCCCGTCGCGCGCTGCTACGCCCCTTCGGGCGCGGCGCCCGACGGGTCGGCGCCGGTGTCGCCCTTGCCGCCCGCCCCGGTGAACTTGTCGCGCAGCTTGCCGCCGATGTCACCGGCGCCGTTGCCCAGATCGCGGATCAGACCGACCAGCGGGTCCTTGCTCTGCTTCGCCCGCTCGGAGTAGTGACTGGCCGACTCCTTGAACGTGTCGTAGACCGAGGCGTCCTTGTCGTCGGTGCGCCGCGGGTAGTGGCCGTCCATCAGCCGCTGGTAGTCCCGGCTGGTCGCCCACTTGCGCAGCTCGCTGGCGCGCACGGTGGCGAAGGGGTGGCTGCGCGGCAGCACGTTGAGGATCTTCAGCACGGAGTCGCGCAGGTCGCCGGCGGCTTCGTACTCGTCGGCCTGCTTCAGGAACGCGTCCACGTTCATCTCGTGCAGGTGGTTGCCGCCGGCCAGCTTCATCAGGCCGCGCATCGACGCCTGGAGGTCCTGGCCGACCAGCAGCCCGGCCCGGTCCGCGGACAGTTCGGACTTGCGGAACCACTCGCGCAGCGCGGTGACGATCGCCAGCACCGCCAGGTTTCCCAGCGGTATCCACGCCACCCGCAGGGCGAGGTTGGTGAGGAAGAGCAGGATCGTCCGGTAGACGGAGTGGCCGGACAGCGCGTGGCCCACCTCGTGGCCGACGACCGCGCGCATCTCCTCCTCGTCCAGCAGCTCCACCAGGCCGGTGGTGACCACGATGATCGGCTCGTCCATGCCGATGCACATCGCGTTCGGCTGCGGGTCCTGCGTCACGTAGAAGGCCGGGACCTTCTCCAGGTCGAGGATGTAACAGGCGTCCCGGAGCATCGCGTTGAGGTGCGCGAACTGCTCGTCGCTGACCCGGACGGAGTCGGACAGGAACAGCAGCCGCAGGCTGCGCTCGGGCAGCAGCCCGCTCAACGCCTTGAAGACGGTGTCGAATCCGGTGAGCTTGCGCAGCGCCACCAGCGCCGACTTGTCGGCCGGGTGTTCGTAGGCCCGCGACGAGATGTCGGGGAACCGGCGCCGGGTGCGGCTGGGCAGCTTCTCACCGCCGGAACCCTTGCCGGCCGAGCCCTTTCCGCCGGGCCCGTCCTTCTTCGATTTCTTCGACTGGGACGATTCGGACACCTGGGCCAACCCCCTGCTCGCCAACCGTTACACAGTGCTGGACGCGCGGAGCCAGCGCGAAGTTCCCCGGGCACCGCCCGTACCATGTGCCGTGAGTCTTCCCGCCCGTCCCCGAGAAAGCAAAGGGTCAGCCGAATGTCGACCGCAGCAGCCACCACCCTGACCACACTCGCCGAGGGCGGCAACCACCCGAGCCTCAGCCCCTACCTGACCGGATTCGGCGCCCTGGGCGCCCTCCTGCTCCTCCTGTGGGTCGTCACCCGCTTCAACCGGGACTAGCCGTCCGCATGTCAGAGAAGAAGCGCATCGGCGTGATGGGCGGTACCTTCGACCCCATCCACCACGGGCACCTGGTGGCCGCGAGCGAGGTGGCGAGTCTCTTCCACCTCGACGAGGTCGTCTTCGTGCCCACCGGCCAGCCCTGGCAGAAGGAAGACCGCAAGGTCTCGGCCGCCGAGGACCGCTACCTGATGACGGTGATCGCCACCGCCTCCAATCCGCAGTTCTCGGTGAGCCGGAGCGACATCGACCGCGGCGGCCGGACCTACACCATCGACACCCTGCGGGATCTGCGGAACGACCACCCCGAGGCGGAGCTCTTCTTCATCACGGGGGCCGACGCGCTCTCGCAGATCCTGTCCTGGCGGCATGCCGAGGAGCTCTTCGCGTTGGCGCATTTCATCGGCGTCACACGTCCAGGGCATACGCTGTCGGACCCGGGCCTCCCCGAAGGCGGAGTGTCGCTGGTGGAGGTCCCGGCGCTGGCGATCTCGTCGACCGACTGCCGCCAGCGGGTGGCCAAGGGGGACCCGGTCTGGTACTTGGTTCCGGACGGTGTGGTGCGCTACATCGACAAGCGCGCGCTCTACCGGCACGAGACCGGGTAGCGGCGCACAGCAAACGTGAAGGGGTTCCTCGTGAACGACGCAAACCCCCGCAGGCACTATGCCGAGGGCGGTCCAGACAACGAGAGAGACCCTTACGCGCAGGACCCCTACTACCAGCAGCAGCCTTACGGCTACGACGAGTACGGCCGCCCGCTCACCCAGCCCCCGCCGCCGTACCAGGACCCGTCCTCGACGTACGGCGGCCAGCAGCAGGGCTACGGGGTCCCCCAGCAGGCCCCGCCGCCGTACCAGGAGCAGTACGACACCGGCGCGCACCCGGTCTACCCGCAGCAGGGCTACCAGCCCGGCTACGACCAGGGCTACGGCACCGGGCAGATGCCCGCCTACGGCACCGGCCAGCAGCCGGCGTACGACACGGGGCAGCAACCGGCGTACGACACGGGGCAGCAACCCGCTTACCAGACCGGGCAGATGCCCGTGTACGAGACGGGTCAGCAACCGGCTTATGACACCGGGCAGCAACCGGCCTACCAGGACGAGCAGGCTTCCGCGGCGGCGGAGCAGGCCGCGGAGCAGGCGGAGCGGCAGGCCGCGCAGGACTACCGCACCGAGCAGTTCGCCTTCGTCGACGAGGAGTCGGAGGAGTCCGAAGAGGTCATCGACTGGCTGAAGTTCTCCGAGTCGCGCACCGAGCGCCGCGAGGAGGCCAAACGGCGGGGCCGCAAACGGAAGTTCGGCCTGGTGGTCATACTTGTGCTCGCCCTGCTCGGCGGTGGCGGGTATCTGTGGCAGGCCGGGAAGCTCCCCGGATTCAAGAAGGGCTCCGCGGCGGCGGCCGCGAGCGGCGGCGCCGAGCGGCGCGACGTGATCGTGGTGCACATGCTGCCGGTCAACGGCGGCGCCAGCTCCACCGCGCTGCTGGTGGACAACACGACGAAGAAGCACGGCAACACCGTGCTGATCCCGGGCGACGTGCAACTCACCGATGACGACGGCTCGGTGACCACCCTCGACAAGTCCGTGGCGAACGGTGTCGGGCCCACCCGGGACTCGCTCAACACCCTGCTCGGCACCGACATCAAGGGCAGCTGGCGGCTCGACTCGCCGTATCTGGAGCTGCTGGTCGACTCCCTCGGCGACATCTACGTCAACACCGACACCGAGGTCAAGGGCACCGGCAAGGACAAGGACAAGGTGCTCGTGCCCAAGGGCGAGCAGCAGGAACTGAGCGGGGACGCCGCGGTCGCGTACGCCACGTACAAGGCCCCCGGCGAGCCGCAGACCGCCCAGCTCAACCGGTTCGGGCAGGTCATGCAGGCGGTGCTGATGAAGATGCCGAGCGACGCGCCCGACGCGACCAGGACGGTGCAGGCGCTCGCCCAGATCCTCGACCCGTCGCTCACCGACAAGCAGCTCGGTGCCTCGCTCGCCCAGCTCGCCGACCTCGCCAAGACCGGCCAGTACAGCACCTCGATGCTGCCGGTGCAGAAGGACGGCACGCTCAGCGAGGCAGCCACCGACAGCGTGGTGAAGGACGTGCTCGGCGGCAGCGTGAAGCAGGCCACCGGCAACTCCGGTCCGGCGAGGGTCGCGATCAAGGACGCCAGCGGCAACGCCAAGTCCGCGGCCATGGCGCAGGCCGCGATCGTCAACGGCGGCACCTACACCTACGTGTCGGGCGGCAAGTCCGCCACGGTGCAGGCGGTGTCCCAGGTGCTCTACACCGACCCGGCCCGGGAGGCCGCGGCCAAGGACGTGGCCGCCACGCTGGGCCTCCAGGCGAGCGCGGTGAAGAAGGGCACGGTTCCGTCGAACGCCGACATCTCGGTGGTCCTCGGCAAGGACTACAAGCCGGCCAACGACGACGGCTGACCGTCCAACCGGGTGGCGCCGCAGGTCAGCGGCGTCGCCCGGTAATGCGGTCGGGGTCTGTCGGAGGGTCGTGAGACCCTGGGGGCGACAGGTTCCCGACCGGAAAGCCGCATCCGTGACCGCCACTGACCGTTCCATCGAGCTGACCCGCGCCGCCGCCCAGGCGGCCGCCGACAAGCTCGCGCACGACATCATCGCCTACGACGTCAGCGATGTGCTCTCCATCACCGATGCCTTCCTGGTCGCCTCCGCGCCCAACGACCGGCAGGTCAAGGCGATCGTCGACGCGATCGAGGAACACCTGCTCAAGGAGCTCGACACCAAGCCGGTGCGGCGCGAGGGCGAGCGGGACGGCCGCTGGGTGCTGCTGGACTACGTCGACATCGTGGTGCATGTACAGCACTCCGAGGAGCGGGTCTTCTACGCCCTGGAGCGGCTGTGGAAGGACTGCCCCGAGATCGCGCTGCCCGAGGACGCGGTGGCCACCCGGGGCAAGGCGGCGGCCCACGCGGCGGCCGCGGAGGAGGCGGCCGACGCCGCCGAGCGCGAGGAGGCGTGAGGGCACGGTGACCGGCAACGAGCGTGCGAGGGGTGCCGAGCGTCCGGAGGGCGCCGAGGGTGCGGCCGGGTCCGATCACGCGGCCGTCCCCGAGGGTGCGGCCGGGTCCGATCACGCGGCCGTCCCCGACCGGCGTCGGCGGATCGTGCTGTGGCGTCACGGGCAGACCGCCTGGAACGTCGAGCAGCGCTTCCAGGGCAGCACCGACATCCCGCTGACCGAGACCGGCGTGGCCCAGGCCCGCCGGTCCGCCCGGCTGCTCGCCGCGCTCGCCCCCGACGCGATCATCTCCTCGGACCTGCGCCGTGCCGCCGACACCGCGGCCGAGCTGGCCGCCCTGACCGACCTGCCGGTGACCCCGTACGAGGGCCTGCGGGAGACCTACGCCGGCGCCTGGCAGGGGCTCACCCACGCGGAGATCCTGGCCCGCTACGGCGAGCAGTACACCGCGTGGAAGCGCGGTGAGCCGGTCCGGCGCGGCGGCGGCGAGCTGGAGACGGAGGTCGCCGACCGTGCCGCGCCGCTGGTGCTCGCCGCCGCCGACAAGCTCGCCGACGGGGGAGTGCTCGTCGTGGTGAGCCACGGCGGCGCCATCCGCACCACCATCGGCCGCCTGCTCGGCCTGGACCCGACGAGCTGGGAGTCGCTGGGCGGACTGTCGAACTGCTGCTGGTCGGTGCTCGGTGAGGGCGCGCGCGGCTGGCGGCTGACCGAGCACAATGCCGGCACCCTGCCGGAACCGGTGCTCGGTGACGACGCGTAGGTCCGGCGCGCAGCGCTCCTTCCCGCTGCTCGGGCGGGCCGTGCGGCCGATTTCGTTTCCGGCCCGTCCACCGGCTATGCTTCTTCACGTCGCCGGGACAACCGGGTCGACGCGGGGCTGTAGCTCAGTTGGTAGAGCGCTTGCATGGCATGCAAGAGGTCCGGGGTTCAATTCCCCGTAGCTCCACAGACGAGAGAGCGGGACCTGTTCGCGGAAGAGGCGGGCGGGTCCCGCTCTTTTCTGCCTGCTCGACTCCCCGCGCCCGGCTTCCCCTCGCGTGCGGGGCCGGTCGAACGGCGGGCCGGGGCAGACGGCGGGCTCCTGGACGGCGGGCTCCTGGACGGCGGGCTCCGGTCAGACGGCGGGACCGGTCTGCCGGGCGCGCCCGGTGCGTCCGACGCTGTCCGCCAGTGCCGCCGACAGGCGCCGCCCGTGCCGCTCGCAGCCGACGATCGGGTCCCCGATCGCCCGCAGCCGCTCGATCTGAAGCCGGTCCTCCTCCTCGACCGGGGTGTAGACCACGATCCGGTGCTCCGCCATGCCGTCGATGCTCAGCGACAGGGAGGTCAGGTTGATGATGCCGACCTCCGCGTGCCGGAAGACCTTCACCCGGCGGCCCGGCGCCGCCACGTTGCCGCTCGCCCACAGCTGCGCGAAGGTCGCGCTCTCCTTGATCAGCAGCGCGACGAAGTCCTCCCACGCGGACTCGCCGATGTGCCGGGCGTAGCTGCGGCGCAACTGCGCGACCATCCACGGCAGTTCCTCCGCGCTGTTCTTGAAGGTCGAGCAGCAGTCGGGGGTCGTGAAGAGCTTGTACAGGACGTTGCGCTCCCAGCGTTCGACGAGCGCGGTCATCGGCCACAGGACGCGGTAGGTGGCGTTGGTGGCCTGCACGTCGTAGCGGGCGTTGTAGACGGCGGCCGGCAGCGGGTTCAGGGAGCCGAGCACGCCGAGCAGTTCCTCGCCGACGATCTCCGCGTCGGAGACCGGTTCGCTGACGAACGGGATGCCGGCAAGACCGTAGAGGTGGTCGCGCTCGGTCACGTCGAGTTGGAGCACGCGGGCCACCGCGTCGAGCACCTGCACGCTGGCGTTGATCGGGCGGCCCTGCTCCAGCCACGTGTACCAGGTGACGCCGACCCCGGCGAGCTGCGCGACCTCCTCGCGGCGCAGGCCGGGGGTGCGGCGGCGCGAGCCCGGCGGCATGCCGACGTCCTCCGGGCTGATCCGGGCCCGGCGGCTGCGCAGGAAGGCGGCGAGCTCGCCGCGGCGCTGGGGTTTCACGCCGCCGACCCGCGCCGGGGGTGCTGCCGCCTGAGCGGGTGCCTGCGCGGGTGCCTGCGTCTGAGCGGGTGCCTGCGCTTGTGCCGGTGTTCGCGCCCGCGGCGGGGTGGCCGCCTGCGCCTGGTGGGCCTGTCGTCGGATGTCCGGCCGAGCTTGCGGCTGTGCCATGCCCCCATCCTGTACGGGCGGCGGTGCCGGTGCCAGGTGGTGCCAGTACCAGGATCGCTGGGCTCTCGTTACTGGTACCGGGCCGGCGCCAGGCTCGTGAACATGAGCAACGACACGCTGGCCGGAGCCACCTCCGCGTCCCCCGATCCCCTGTCCACTCCCGCCCCCGCCCCCTCTTCCGTGGCAGCCGCCGTCCCACCCGGTGCCGGAAGTACCGGCCGGGCCGGGCCCCGTCCGGGGCTGCTGCTCGGGACCATCCTCGCCGGGCTGTTCATGGCGCTGCTGGACGTCTTCATCGTCAACGTCGCGGCTCCCACCATCCGTACGGACCTGCACGCCTCGGGCGCGGCCCTGCAACTGGTGATCGCCGGCTACACCATCTCCTACGCGGTGCTGCTGATCACCGGCGCCCGGCTCGGCGACCTGTTCGGGCACCGGCGGCTGTTCATCATCGGGCTGTCGGTGTTCACGGCCGCCTCGCTGGCCTGCGGGCTCGCCCAGAACACCGGCGAGCTGATCGGTTTCCGCTTCGTGCAGGGCACCGGGTCCGCGCTGATGATCCCGCAGGTGCTGAGCCTGCTCCAGCTGAACTTCCGCGGTGAGGCGCGCACCCGCGCGATGAGCGTCTACTCGGCCGTGATCTCCTCCGGTGCCGCGCTCGGCCAGTCGCTGGGCGGGGTGCTGGTCAGCGCCGACCTGTTCGGCACCGGCTGGCGGCCGGTGTTCCTGGTGAACGTGCCGATCGGCGTGGTGCTGCTGGTGGTCGCCCCGCGGGTGCTGCCGAAGGACCGGCGGAGCGCGCCGGAGCGGCGGCGCTCCCTCGACATGCCGGGCCTGGTGGCGCTGGGCGCGGCGGTCACCCTCCTCACGGTTCCGCTGGTGCTCGGGCAGGAGGAGGGCTGGCCGGTGTGGGGCTGGATCTGCCTGGCGCTGAGCGTGCTGCTGTTCGCCGCGTTCACCGTGATCGAGTCGCGGCTGACCAGGCGCGGCGGCGCCCCGCTGGTCTCCGGCCGGGTGCTGCGGGCGCCGGGCATGCTGCGGTCGGTCGCGCTGCTGATGCTCTCCATGGCGGTGAACGCGGGCTTCCTGTTCGCGGTGGCGCTGCACCTGCAGACCGGTCTCGGCTACAGCGCGCTGCGCACCGGGCTGACCTTCGCGGTCACCGCCGTGGTCTTCGGCTGCACCAGCCTCTACTGGCGGCTGCTGCCGAGTGCCTGGTGGCACCGGCTGGCCGGCGCCGGCATGGCGCTGGCCGCGATCGCGCTGGCGGTCCTGGGACTCGCCCTGCGCGGTGGCGGCCACGGAGGCGCGGCCTTCTACGTCGGCATGGTGCTGCTGGGCGGCGGTCTCGGCCTGGCCTTCAGCCCGACGTTCGCCCTCGCGCTGTCCAAGGTCGCGCCCGAGGACGCCGCCGACGCCAGCGGGCTGCTCGCCACGGTGACCCAGCTCGGCCAGCTCATCGGCGTGGCCACCTTCGGCACGGTCTTCCTCAACCGGCTCGGTTCCGGCACCGGCGCGCACCACTCCGCCCACGCCTACGCGATTACCTCGGTCGCACTGGTCGCGGTCGCGGTGGTGGGCGCGGTGGTCGCGGTGGCGGCGACGCTCCGCCGCCGGGGCTGAGCGGGGCGGTCCGTACGGGCCCGTTCGGGAGGGCCCGTACCGGCGGCGGCCGACCGTACGCTCACGCCTCCCCGGCCGCGGGCAGCGCCGGGTAGTCGGTGTAGCCGCGGTCGTCGCCGCCGTAGTACGTGGCCCGCTCGGGGGAGTTGTACGGTCCGCCGCGGCGCAGCCGGTGCGGCAGGTCGGGGTTGGCGAGGAAGAGGGCGCCGAAGGCGAGCATGTCGGCCGTGCCGTCCTCGATCAGGGGCAACTGGTCGGGGCCCGAATACCCGTTCTCGGCGCGGGCGTTGAGGATGAACACCCCGGCGAACCGCTTGCGCAGCTCCAGCGTCAGCGCCCGGTCGGGGCTCTCGATCAGGTGCAGGTAGGCCAGGCCGACCGGCTCCACGGCGCGCAGCAGCGCGAGGTAGGTGGCGTCCGGTTCCGGCTCGTCGATGTCGCCGAACGGCTTGCCGGGGGAGATCCGCAGCCCGGTGCGCTCCGGGCCGATCGCGGCGGCCACCGCCCGTACCAACTCCACCGCGAACCGGGTCCGGCGCTGGTCGTCGCCGCCCCAGTGGTCGGTGCGGGTGTTGGAGTTCGGGGCGAGGAACTGGTGCACCAGGTAGCCGTTGGCGCCGTGCACCTCCACCCCGTCGAAGCCGGCGGCCATGGCGTTGCGGGCCGCGGTGGCGTGGTCCTCGACGGTCTGCCAGATGTCGTCCTCGCCCAGCTCGCGCGGCACGACGTACGCCTTCGGCCCGCTCGCGGTGTAGACCGAGCCCTTCGCGGCGACCGCGGACGGCCCCACCGGGTAGAGCCCGTCCGGCAGCAGCGAGGGGTGCCCGATCCGGCCGGTGTGCATGAGCTGGGCGAAGATCCTGCCGCCTGCCGCGTGCACCGCGCCGGTCACCCGGCGCCACGCCGCGATCTGCTCGGCGCTGTGCAGCCCGGGGGTGTCGGGGTAGCCCTGCCCGCCCGGCGACGGCTGGGTGCCCTCGGTCACGATCAGCCCGGCCGAGGCCCGCTGCGCGTAGTACGCGGCGGCCGACTCGGTGGGGCTGAGCCCGGGACCGTACGCCCGGCTGCGGGTCATCGGCGCCATGGCGATCCGGTTGCGCAGGCGTATGCCGCCCAGGTCGATCGGGTCGAACGCGGTGGTCACGGTGGTCTCCAGCCTCTCGTCCACACGGCCGAACCCACCGTAGCCCGCGAACCCTGCACCAATTATTGAGACTTCGTGAACACCGCGACGGGTCCCGTCACCGGGCCCCGCCACCGGCGCGCGGGGCCGCCGTCCGGGAGCCCGCCGCGCCGGCCGGCGCCCCCGTTTATCGATGTGCTTCCCGGCTCCGTCGCCGTGTAAAGTAACTCCAGGTCGCCGGGGTCTCCCGGGGTCCGCGCGGGGCTGTAGCTCAGTTGGTAGAGCGCTTGCATGGCATGCAAGAGGTCCGGGGTTCAATTCCCCGTAGCTCCACAGCGATCATCGACGCCGCACACCACCAGGTGTGCGGCGTTTTCGTTCGGCCACCGGCCACCGGCCACCGGGCGTCAGGCATCCGGCTTCGGCCGTCGGGCTCGCCCGTCGACTGCCGCTGCCGCCAACGCCGTTCCGGCCGTAGCATGCCAACTCGGCGCGTTCCGTGCACCGGGTCCGGTGTTTGGCCGGGTGCGCAGCGAGCAACATCAATTCGTCGGGGAGCGGATTCGCCGTGCCCGCAGGACAGTTGGGGCCTGGTGAGCGGCTGTCGCGGCGTCATGTCCGGCCGCCGGTGCGTACCATTCCTTGACCTTCTCTTGGTGAAACCATATCCCTGGCATGAACTGATCAGCGAAAGAGTGTCGCTCTGCGGTGAGCCGCGCACGCATAGCGGCGACGCCGTCTCGGATGCGACAACCATTCGCTGCGTATGGGGGTTTCATGAGATTTGAGCGCAAGAGAACGCGCGCGGCACTCGCGGTGGCGGCGGCGCTGCCGCTGGTCGCCGGTGCCCTCGCGCTGGGCGCCCAGAGCGCCACGGCCGCACAGCCCGCCGGACGCCAGCTCCTGAGCGGCACCAAGCCGCAGTGGGCCACCGCCCACGCGGACAAGGGCGCCACGTCGGACAGCGGCAAGGTGACCGTGCGGGTCTACCTCGCGGGCAAGGACGCAAGCGGCCTCGCCGCCTACGCCAAGGCCGTCTCGGACCCGAACTCCGCCGACTACGCGCACTACTTGACGGCGGCTCAGGCCAAGGCCCGGTTCGGCGCCACCAAGGCGCAGACCGACGCCATCACCGCCTGGCTGACCTCGGCCGGCCTGAAGGTGACCGGCACCAACGCCCACTACCTCACCGTCACCGGTGAAGTGAAGGCCGCCGAGAAGGCGTTCGGCACCCAGCTGCACAACTACACCAAGGCCGGCCACACCTACCGCGCCCCCACCAGCACGGCGTCCGCGCCCGCCGCCCTCAAGGGTGCCGTCCTCACCGTCACCGGCCTGGACAACGCCCCCAAGCGAGCCAGCCACGACGACACGCTGCCTCCCCCCGAGGCCGCCTTCTCCAACGCCGGCCCGTTCTCGACCTACTACGGGTCGAACACCGACAAGAAGCTTCCCTCCGCGTACGGCGGCAAGGCCCCGTACACGATCAAGGGCTACACCGGTGACCAGCTGCGCTCCGCGTACGGCGCCGGCAAGTACACCGGCAAGGGCGTCACCGTCGCGATCACCGACGCGTACGCCTCCCCGAACATCGTCGGCGACAGCGCCAAGCTGGCGAAGGACACCGGCGGCCAGAAGTACCGCAAGGGCCAGCTGACCCAGGTCACGCCCGGCCCCGACGGCTACAACAGCGTCGAGGACTGCGGCGGCTCCAGCTGGTACGGCGAGGAGTCCCTGGACGTCGAGTCCGTGCACGCGGTCGCCCCCGACGCGAACATCGTCTACGTCGCGGCCAAGTCCTGCTACGACGACGACCTGCTCGACGCCCTCAACACGGTCGTCGACGGCCGGCTCGCCACCATCGTGTCCAACTCGTGGGGCGACGTCGAGGCCAACGAGACCCCCGACGTGCAGGCCGCCTACGACCAGACCTTCGAGCAGGGCGTGGTCGAGGGCATCGGCTTCTACTTCTCCTCCGGCGACGACGGTGACAACGCCATCGACGGTGCCAAGGACGTCAGCACCCCCTCGGACTCCGTCTGGGCCACCTCGGTCGGCGGCACCTCGCTGGCGGTCGGCAAGAACGACAAGTACCTGTGGGAGACCGGCTGGGGCACCGAGCGCGCCCCGCTGTCGGCCGACGGCAAGAGCTGGGACGGCTTCCCCGGCCCGTTCACCTCGGGTGCCGGCGGCGGTGCCAGCAAGCTCGTCGAGCAGCCCTTCTACCAGCGCGGCGTCGTCCCCGACTCGCTCGCGCTGGCGAACGGCGGCACCACCAAGATGCGGGTCCAGCCCGACATCGCGGCCGTCGCCGACCCGACCACCGGCTTCCTGGTCGGTGAGACCGAGACCTTCCCGGACGGCACCGCGAAGTACAACGAGTACCGCCTCGGCGGCACCTCGCTGGCCTCCCCGGTCATCGCCGGTGTCCAGGCGCTCGCCGAGCAGGCCCGCGGCGGCGTCCCGATCGGCTTCGCCAACCCGCTGATCTACGACCGGTACGGCACCCCCGCCTACCACGACGTGACCGACCACCCGCTCGGTCAGGGTCAGGGCATAGCCAACGTCCGCGTCGACTACGTGAACAGCGTGGACGCCTCGGACGGCCTGATCACCAGCCTGCGCTCCTTCGGCGTGGACAGCTCGCTGCACGCCACGGTCGGCTACGACGACGTCACCGGCGTCGGCTCCCCGGCCAAGGGCTACGTCCAGTCGTACAAGCCGGCCAAGAAGTCCGGCAAGCACTGATCGCACGTACGCACGACAGGTTCCAGGCCGCCCCGGCACGGCGGCGGGAGCGCACCGGCAACCCCGGTGCGCTCTCCCGCCCGGCCGGGGCGGTCCCCGTGCGGGCCCGTCTCCCGCTGCGGTATCCTGACCGCATGCGAGCCGTGAGCCTCCTGCTTAGCCCGCCGCGCTGACCACGAAAGACGTCAGTGCGGCACCCCTCCTGCGCGAGGGGTTTTTTTGTTTCCGCCTCCGGGTCCGCCCGTGGGCTCTCCGGACCGGCTCACCGGCGGCCGCAGCCGTCACGACATCGATGGAGTACCGAGGACGATGAGCGACACCACCCCGGCCGCCGAGACGGCTGCGCCACACCGCTACACGGCCGAGCTGGCCGCGCGGATCGAGAGCCGCTGGCAGGACCACTGGGACGAGCACGGCACCTTCGCCGCCCCCAACCCCAGCGGTGAACTGGACGGGCAGCCCGAGCTGGCCGCCCGGCCGAAGAAGTTCGTCATGGACATGTTCCCGTACCCGTCCGGAGTCGGCCTGCACGTCGGCCACCCGCTGGGCTACATCGCCACCGACGTCTTCGCCCGGCACCAGCGGATGACCGGTCACAACGTCCTGCACACCCTGGGCTTCGACGCGTTCGGCCTGCCCGCGGAGCAGTACGCCGTGCAGACCGGCACCCACCCGCGGGTCAGCACCGAGGCCAACATGGCCAACATGAAGGCGCAGTTGCGCCGGCTGGGCCTGGGCCACGACCGCCGCCGCTCCTTCGCCACCATCGACCCGGAGTACTACCGCTGGACCCAGTGGATCTTCCTGCAGATCTACAACTCCTGGTACGACCCCGACGCCGACCGGGCTCGCCCGATCGACACGCTGATCGCCCAGTTCGAGGACGGCAGCCGCCAGGTGCCCGGCCGCGCCCCCTGGTCCGAACTGACCGGCCCCGAGCGCGCCGACGTGCTGAGCGGCTACCGGCTGGCCTACGTCGCCCAGTCGCCGGTCAACTGGTGCCCCGGCCTGGGCACGGTGCTGTCCAACGAGGAGGTCACCGCCGACGGCCGCTCCGAGCGCGGCAACTTCCCCGTCTTCAAGGCGAACCTGCGCCAGTGGATGATGCGGATCACCGCGTACGCGGACCGGCTGGCCGCCGACCTGGACGCGGTGGACTGGCCCGAGGCGATCAAGTTGCAGCAGCGCAACTGGATCGGCCGCAGCGAGGGCGCCCGGGTGGACTTCGCGGTGCCCGGCGCGGACCGCCCGATCACCGTCTTCACCACCCGCCCGGACACCCTGTTCGGCGCCACCTACATGGTGCTGGCCCCCGAGCACGAACTGGTCGACCCGATCGTGCCCGCCGCCTGGCCGGCCGGCACCCACGCCGTGTGGACCGGCGGCCACGCCACCCCCGCCGACGCCGTCGCCGCCTACCGCAAGCAGGCCGCCTCGAAGTCCGACGTCGAGCGGCAGGCCGAGGCCAAGGAGAAGACCGGTGTCTTCACCGGCGCGTTCGCGGTCAACCCGGTCAGCGGCGAGCAGGTCCCCGTCTTCATCGCCGACTACGTCCTGATGGGCTACGGCACCGGCGCGATCATGGCCGTGCCCGCCCACGACAGCCGCGACTTCGCGTTCGCCCGGGCCTTCGAGCTGCCGATGCGCTGCGTCGTCGCGCCCAGCGACGGCCGCGGCACCGACCCGGCCACGTGGGACGACGCGTTCGCCTCCTACGACGCGAAGCTGGTCAACTCCACGAGTGAGTCCCTGAGCCTGGACGGGCTGGGCGTGGTCGACGCCAAGGCCGCGATCACCGCCTGGCTGACCGAGCGCGGCGTCGGCGAGGGCACCGTCAACTACCGCCTGCGCGACTGGCTGTTCAGCCGCCAGCGGTACTGGGGCGAGCCGTTCCCGATCGTCTACGACGAGGAGGGCACCGCACACGCCGTACCCGACTCGATGCTGCCCGTCGAACTGCCCGAGGTCGACGACTACAGCCCGCGCACCTTCGACCCCGACGACGCCGACACCTCCCCGGAGCCCCCGCTGGCCCGCAACGAGGAGTGGGTCACCGTCGAGTTGGACCTGGGCGACGGCAACGGCACGCGCACCTACCGCCGCGAGACCAACACCATGCCCAACTGGGCCGGCTCCTGCTGGTACGAACTGCGCTACCTGGACCCGCACAACAGCGACAAGCTGGTCTCCGCCGAGGCCGAGTCGTACTGGATGGGCCCGCGCGAGGGCCAGCCGGCCGGCGGCGTCGACCTGTACGTCGGCGGCGCCGAACACGCCGTACTGCACCTGCTGTACGCCCGTTTCTGGCACAAGGTGCTGTACGACCTGGGGCACATCTCGTCCTTCGAGCCGTTCCACAAGCTGTACAACCAGGGCATGATCCAGGCGTTCGTCTACCGCGACGCGCGCGGCATCGCGGTGCCCGCGGCCGAGGTGGAGGAACGAGACGGCGTCTACTTCCACGACGGCGAGCCGGTCTCCCGGCTGCTGGGCAAGATGGGCAAGTCGCTGAAGAACGCGGTCACGCCCGACGAGATCTGCGCGGAGTACGGCGCCGACACCCTGCGGCTGTACGAGATGGCGATGGGCCCGCTGGACGTCTCCCGGCCCTGGGACACCCGGGCCGTCGTCGGGCAGTACCGCCTGCTGCAGCGCATGTGGCGCAACGTCGTGGACGAGGCCACCGGCGAGGTCACCGTCGTGGACGCCGAAGCCGACGAGGCGACGCTGCGCGCCCTGCACAAGGCGATCGACGGCGTCTCCACCGACATGGCCAACCTGCGCTTCAACACGGCCATCGCCAAGATCACCGAGCTGAACAACACGCTGACCCGCACGTCGGGCGCGTCCGGCGGGGTGCCGCGCTCCGTGGCCGAGTCGCTGGTGCTGCTGATCGCGCCGCTGGCGCCGCACTTCGCCGAGGAACTGTGGGCCAAGCTGGGGCACACGCACTCGCTGGCCCACGAGCCGTTCCCGGTCGCCGACCCCGCGCTGGTCCAGGACGAGGCCGTGACCTGCGTCGTCCAGGTCAAGGGCAAGGTCAAGGCCCGCCTGGAGGTGCCGCCGGCCATCACCGACGCGGACCTGGAGGCCCTGGCGCTGGCCGCTCCCGCGGTCGTCGAGGCCGTCGGCGGGGCGACGGTGCGGAAGGTGATCGTCCGCGCGCCGAAGCTGGTCAACATCGTGGTGTGAGGGTGTGAGGGTGTGAGGGTGCTGGGGCGCGAGGGCGTGCGGGTCCTCGGGGACCCTCGGGACCCTTAGGGGAGGGGCCGGAGCAGGTTGGGGGATCGCTCCGGCCCCTCCGCCCCTCCCCAGGCATTACCGTGGAAGCAGGCCCGAACGGGCCGGTGGCCCGCGATCGGAGGCGCTGTCCGTGGAGACCGTCGGCATCATCCTGCTGCTGTTCTTCCTGATCTTCGCGACGCTTGCCACCGTGGCGATCGTGCGGACGACCCGCGCCGTGAAGCGGGGAGTCGAGCGGCGTACGGCCAAGGCGCGGCGGATCGTCGAGGACCAGCGGCTGCGGGCCCGCCGCTTCGCCCAGCCCGGCGACATCGGCGCGCTCACCCAGCTCCGGCTGGACCTGCGCTCCTCCATCGACAGCACCTTCGAGGCCATGGCGCACGCGTCGCTGCCCGAGGCGGCCGCCCTCCTCGACCGTCTCAACGACCACGCCCGCACCCTCGACGCCGAGCTGAAGCTGCTCGAACGCGAACCCGACAAGTCCAGGGTCTCCGCGCAGCTCCCCGCGCTCACCGAACGTGCCCACCGCATCACCCACTCCGCCGACGCGCTGCGCTGGGCGGCCCAGGACCGCGTCCACCACTCCACCGGCGACGACCTCGCGTCCCTCACCCGCGAGATCGACATCGAAGCGACGGCGCTCCGCCACTGGGAGCCGCTCCAGAGCGGTGACGACCGCGACCGCGAGCGCGCCCGGGAACTTCGCAACAACCCTCCGAGCGTCGGCTGAGCCGGTCCGCGCAGCGGCGCACCCGGGCGCGTACCGGAACCCTCGCGGCGGGTGGCCGGGTCCGGGGCCGTGGGGATCGGGCGGGCAACGCATGTCGGCGGCGCACCCGGGCGCGTACCGGCACCGTCGCGGCGGGAAGCCGTACCGCTGACCGTCGCGCTGGGAAGCCCTACCCGCGCCCTGAACCCCCAGGTCCCGACGTGCCACCCCGCACCCCACCCCGGTAACCTCCGGACATGCCCCCGCACGTCTCCATCGTCACGGACTCGACGGCCTACCTGAGCCCGCAAGCCCTCACCCGGCACGCCATAAGCCTGGTCCCCCTCACCGTGGTGATCGACGACGAAGCCTTCGTGGAGGGCGCGGAAATCTCCGCACCGGCCGTGGCCCGCGCACTCCAGCGCCGCCGCCCGGTCACGACCTCCCGCCCGAGCCCCGCCGAGTTCACCGCGGCCTACGAGGCCGCCGCCGCGTCGGGCGCGAAGGCGATCGTCTCGCTCCACCTGTCCGCCGACTTTTCGGGGACGTACGACGCCGCCACGGTCGCCGCGAAGGAGGCACCCGTCCCGGTGCGCGTCGTGGACACCGGCATGGTCGCGATGGCGCTGGGCTTCACTGTGCTCGCCGCGGCGGAGGCCGCGGAGGCGGGCGGCACCGCTGACGACGTGGTGGCGGCCGCGGAACGCCGGGCCGCCGCCACCTCCGCCTTCTTCTACGTCGACACGCTCGACTACCTGCGCCGGGGCGGCCGGATCGGCGCGGCGCAGGCCCTCTTCGGTTCCGCGCTCGCGGTGAAGCCGCTGCTGCGGCTCGCGGACGGGCGGATCGAACTGCTGGAGAAGGTGCGCACCGCGTCCAAGGCGGTCACCCGGCTCGAGGAGATCGTGGTGGAGTGCGCGGGGGCCGCCGTCGACGGCGGGGCGGGTTCCGGACGGGTGGACCTCGCGGTGCACCACCTCGCGGCGGCCGACCGCGCCGCGGCCCTCGCGGAGCGGCTGCGGCCGCGGGTGCCGGGGCTGGGGGAGTTGGTGGTGAGCGAGGTCGGCGCGGTGATCGGGGCGCATGCGGGGCCGGGGCTGCTCGGGGTCGTGGTGTCGCCGCGCTGACGGTGGCGGGTGGGGCGGGGGCGATGAGGCCGGGGGCCCGGTGGGGCCGAGGCCGGTGGGGCCTGGGCCGGGGCGCGGTGGGGCCGGGGGCGTCCTCGGGCGCGGTCGGGTCACCCACACGAGTGGCGAAGTTATCCACATCCGGCGGGTTGTCCACAGATCCTGAGCAAGATCGTTCCGGGGGTCGGTGCCGGGCCAGCATCGAGTCATGGACCTTTTGGACTCGTTGGACGCGCTGAAATCGCTGGACCGGCCCGAACCGCCGCTGAGTTCGGGCGGCCGTGACCGTGCGGGCGGGCAGGCACGTGCGGGCGGCCGTGACCGAGGCAGCGGCCGCGACCGTGCGGGAAGCGCCGCGGCGGCCCGCGACCGCACCGCGGCGATCTTCGGCACGGCGCGCGAGGGGCCGCCGGGCGCGGAGCCTCCGGCCGAGCCGTCGCTCGGCCCGCCGGTCGCGGGCGCGCCCGTCTTCGGCACGGGACCGCTCGGGCGGATGCGGACATGGCTGTTCGTGCGGTGCGGGCTCGAACTGAAAACGGTGCTGGCGCTCGCCGTCGTCCTCACCGTCGCCGCCGGGCTCGCCCTCCAGCACTACTGGGCGGGCCGCCCTCGCACCGTCCACGTTCCGCCCCCGCCGACTCCGCTCGCGGTGGCCCCGCCGTCCTCCTCGCCCGCGCCTCCGCCCCAGCTCACCGTCGACATCGCGGGCAAGGTCGCCAAGCCCGGCGTGCGCCGGCTCCCCAAGGGCGCCCGCGTCACCGACGCCCTCACCGCGGCGGGCGGCCCCCTGCCCGGCACCGACACCACCGCCCTGAACCTCGCCCGGCCGGTCACCGACGGCGAGCAGATCCTCGTGGGCATCACCCCACCACCGTCCGCCGCGGGCGCCGCAGCCGATGCTTCCACTGGCGGCGGCTCCACCTCCGGCGGTCCACCTGCCTCCCCGCTCCACCTCAACACCGCCACCGAGCCCCAACTCGACGCGCTGCCCGGCGTCGGCCCGGTCACCGCCCAGCGCATCCTCGCCTACCGCACCCAGCACGGTTCCTTCACCTCGGCCCAGCAGCTCCGGCAGATCCCCGGCATCGGTCCGCGCAAGCTCGCCACGCTCCAACCCCTGGTCGCGCCGTGACCCGCGTCCGCCCGCCGGGCCGGGCGAGCCTGGCGGGGTGGCCCGACACCCGGACGACGTCCGCCGGTCCGGCAGTTCCGCGGCGATCGCCCGGCTTCCGGTGCCCGCGCGGCGCGGTGCGGCCTCGTACGGGGGCGGTGCGCGGCGGCGCCGGTCCGGTTCAGGCCGGCGGGGGTGGCCGATGACCGGGGCGACGTGGTGGCCGAGCGGTGGTCCGACCGAAGGGACAGCCGAAGGTCCGGCCGGGCGGCCGACGGGTGCGCAGCGGGCGGCGGTTCACGCGGGCGCGGCCTCACGGCTCGGTGCGGCCAACCCGCGGCAGGAGGGTCCCCCGGACCTGCGCCTGGTCGGGCCCGCGCTGGCCGCGTGGGCAGCCGCGGCGGCGGCGCCGGCGGTGGGCGCGGGCACCGCGATCGCGGGGCTGGCGGCGCTGATCGCCTTGTCCGCGGCGGTCGTTGCCGCACCGTCCTTGGCGTCCGCACCGCCCGTCGCGGCCGTGGCGGTGGCCCTCCGCGGCGGCCCAGGGCGTCGCGGTCGCGGGCCCGCGCGACGTCGGACGGGTCCGACGGGTCTGCTGCCGGCGGCGATCGCGATGGTGCTGTGCGGCGCGGTCGCGGCGATGGCCGCCGCCCTGGAGGACGCCGACCTGACCCGGGGGCCGGTGCCGTCGCTCGCGCGTCACCGTGCCGGGGCGGAGGTGGCGGTGCGGGTGACGGGCGACCCGTTCGCCGCGGAGGCGGGGGCGCCGCATCCTGTGGTGGTCGTACCGGCCACCGTCGAGCGCGTCGGCCCGACCCGGCTGCGTACCCCGGTGGTCGTGATGGCCACGGGCGCGGCGGACGACTGGCTGCGGCTGGTCCCCTCCACCCGGCTGACCGCCACCGCGCGGTTCGCGCCGGACGAGCGGGGGCAGACCGCCGCCGTGCTCCGGGTCCGGGGCGTGCCGCGGATCACCGGCCCGCCGACGCGTGTGCAGCGCCTGGCCGCGCGGCTGCGCGGGGGGCTGCGGACGGCCGCCGCGCCGCTGCCGGTGGACGTCCGCGGACTGCTACCCGGCCTGGTGGTGGGGGACACGGCGGGGTTGCCGGAGGATCTGAAGGAGGCGTTCAAGGCCACGGACCTCGCGCACCTGACCGCGGTGTCCGGCGCGAACCTGACGATCGTGCTGATCCTCCTGATCGGCCCGCCCGGCCTGGCCACGCGGTCGGAGCGGCGCGGCCTGGCGGCCCGGCTCGGGTTGCCGCTGCGCTGGACCGCGGTGCTCGGTGCCGCGCTCACCGCCGCCTTCGTGCTGGTCTGCCGGCCGAGCCCGAGCGTGCTGCGGGCGGCGGTGTGCGGCCTGATCACGCTGCTCGCGATCGGTACCGGCCGGCGCCGTTCGCTGCTCCCGGCACTGGCCGGGGCGGTGCTGCTCCTGGTGTTGTACGAACCGGAGTTGGCCCGCTCGTTCGGGTTCGCGCTGTCCGTGCTGGCCACGGGTTCGCTGCTGACGCTGGCATCGCGCTGGGGCGCGGCACTGCACCGGCACGGGCTGCGGCCGCGACTGGCGGAGGCCCTGGCCGCGGCGGCGGCCGCGCAGGCGGCGTGCGGTCCGGTGATCGTGCTGCTGTCGGCCCGGCTGAGCCTGGTCGCGGTGCCGTGCAACCTGCTGGCCGAGCCGGCCGTCGGCCCCGCCACGGTGCTGGGGTTCGGCGCGCTGGCCGTGGCCCCGTTCGCGCCGTCGGGGGCCCGGGTGCTGGCGTGGCTGGCCGGCTGGCCCACGCGGTGGATCGTGTCCGTGGCCCGGCACGGCGCCGCGCTGCCGGGCGCGGAGCTCGCCTGGCCCGGCGGCTGGCCGGGAGCGGCCCTGCTCGCGGTGGTCACGGCCGCGGCGGTGGTCTGCGGACGGAGCCTGCTCCGCCGCCCGTGGCTGTGCGCGGCCGCCGCGATCGCCCTGCTGCTCGCGCTGGTGCGGCCGGTGCCGTTGCCCCGGGTGATGGCCGCGTGGCCGCCGGGGGACTGGCGGTTCGCGATGTGCGACGTCGGCCAGGGCGACGCGCTGGCGCTCTCCACCGGCCCGGGTGCCGCGGTCGTGGTGGACACCGGCCCGGACCCGGCCTCGGTCGACCGCTGCCTGCGCGACCTGCGGGTGACGTCGATCCCGCTGCTGATCCTGACCCACTTCCACGCCGACCACGTCGACGGGCTGCCCGGAGCGCTGCGCGGGCGCCGGGTGGGCGCGATCGAGACGACCCTGCTGGACGATCCGCCCGGCCAGGCCGCGCGGGTGCGGCGGCAGGCCGCGGCGGCCGGGGTGCCGTTGCTGCGGGTGGTTCCGGGGGAGGAGCGCGCGGTCGGCCCGCTGTCCTGGCGCACGCTGTGGCCCGCGCCGGGTCCGGCCGGGCTGCCCGCCGCCGAACTGCCGGCCGGCGAGCCCAACGACACGAGCATCGCGCTGCTGGTCCACGACGCGGGCCTGACACTGCTGCTGATGGGCGATCTGGAGCCCGATGTGCAGGCCCAGGTGCTGGCGGAGCGGCCTGGGTTGCCGCGCGTGGACGTGTTGAAGGTCGCGCACCACGGCTCGGCCTACCAGGACCCGGCGCTGCTCGCCCGCGCACGTCCCCGCCTCGCCCTGATCAGCGTGGGCGCGGGCAACTCCTACGGCCATCCCGCACCCCGTACGGTCACGGCGCTGCGCGCGCTCGGCGCCGTCGTCCTGCGCACCGACCTGGACGGGCCGATCGCGGTGAGCGGGGCCACCCCGGCCGAACTGCGCACGTCCTTCGTCCCGCACCACGCCGCCCCGCTGAGGGGGTGAGTCGCGGGTGGCAGCGCGTCAGGAACGAAGGGTGCGCAGGCCGGTGCGGATTTCGCCGACCAGGATCTCGGGCTGTTCCAGGGCCGCGAAGTGCCCGCCCTTGTCGGCCTCGCCGTAGTGGATCAGATTGCTGTAGGTGTCCTCGATCCAGCTTCGTGGCAGGCGCGGGATGTCCTTCGGGAAGACGGTCACCGCGACCGGAAGTGCCAGCTTCGGACCGGCGAGGGTGGCCGATCTGTTCTCCCAGTAGATGCGGCCGGAGGACGCCGCGCTGTTGGTGAACCAGTAGAGGGATATCGCGTCGAGCATGTCGTCCATGCTGAGGGTGTCCTCGGCGAGCCCGTGGTTGTCGGTCTTGGACTGGAACTTCTCGTAGATCCAGGCCGCCTGACCGGCGGGAGAGTCCGCCAGGGCGAATCCGACGGTCTCCGGCTTCGTGCCCTGGAGGTGGTTCGACCCGCCGAGTTCGCCGGTGTAGCGGGCGAGGGTCTCCACGGCGTAGCGCTCTTCGGGCGACAGGGTGTCGGGTATCTGCGCGGGAAAGGCGTACTGGGTGTTCAGATGGATTCCGAGCAGCCCCTCAGGTTGCATGGCCCCGAGGGCGGTGGTGACGACGGCGCCCCAATCGCCGCCCTGTGCGGCCCATCGTGTGTAGCCGAGCCGCTTCATCAGCTCCACCCACGCGCTCGCGACGCGCGAAACCGTCCACCCGGTCTCCGTGGGCTTCTGGGAGAACCCGAACCCGGGGAGCGACGGGATGACGACGTCGAACGAGTCGGCGGCGTCTCCTCCGAACGAAACCGGATCGGTCAGCGGGCCGATCAGCTTCAGGAACTCGACGATCGAGCCCGGCCATCCGTGCGTGAGGATCAGCGGCATCGCGTGGGGGTTCTTGGACCTGACGTGGATGAAGTGGATGTCCAGCCCATCGATCTCCGTCAGGTACTGGGGGAAGCGATTGAGCTCGGACTCGAAGCGCCGCCAGTCGTAGCCGCGCTCCCAGTATTCGACCAGGGATCTGGCGTTCTCCACGCGGACCCCTTGTGACCAGTCGCCCACCGTTTCCGGGTCCGGCCATCGAGTTCTGGCCAGTCGCTGCTTCACGTCGTCGATCTCCGCATCCGGGATCGAGACGGTGAACGGGCGGACGAGGGTCGAGGTCGGCGGCGTCGGTGCGGTCATTGCTCTCTTCTCCTGAGCTTCGAAGCACAGCGCAACTCTTCATTGCACACTGGTGTGCAGCCTACGTCGTTGCACACTGGTGTGCAACAATGGTGCCGTGCCCACCGAGTCCTCCCGTGCGCGCTCGATGAACGAGACGCGCGATCGCATCCTCGACGTCGCCCTCGATGTGCTGGGAGAGGACCCGGACGCCGGAATGGGCGACATCGCCGCCGCCGCCGGCGTCGTCCGTCGCACGGTCTACGGCCATTTCCCCTCGCGCCTCGACCTGGTGCGGACGCTCACGGAGCGGGCCGTCGCCGAGATGACGGCCGTGCTCGCCGACGTCAACGCCTCCGACGCGGAAGCGGACGCGATGTGGGTCGAGTTCATCGCCCGCGTCTGGCCGGTGGCGCACCGGTACCGAGTGCTGCTGGCGCTGCGCCGTGGCGAGTACGGCGAGGCGATCCACGGCCTGCTCGGGCCGGTCGACGCGCTCCTCGCCGACCTCGTGAAACGGGGCCAGGACGGCGACGTGTTCGCAGAGCACCTGCCGGCGGGCATTCTGAGCCAGGTCGCCTACGGCGTCGTGTTCGCCATCGCGGACAGCGACGTGTCGAACGGGACCGCCGGCGCCCGGGCGGCGACGATCACGAGCCTGCTGATGCTGGGAGTTCCCGAGGCGCGCGCGATCGCTCTCGTGGGTGACCGTCTCTGACCGTCCCTGACCTGCTCTTGGACCTGGACGCTGTAGGGCCAAGCCGGTGCCGGACCTCGCCGCATGCCGCGCCCCGCCCGGGCTTCCTGCGCCGACCCTGAAGAACCCTTGAGCAAGGAACCCTTGTAAGCACTTCTTTCTAAAGATATCTTTATATGCATGACGGAGAAGCCGGCACAGTCCTCGGTCCAGCTCACCGACCCCCGAGCGCTGCGGGCGTACGCGCATCCGACCCGGATGTCGCTGTCCGGGCTGCTCAGGCGGGAAGGGCCGCTCACGGCGACCCGGGCGGCGCAACTGACCGGGGAGTCCGTCGCGAGCTGCTCGTACCACCTGCGGGTCCTGGCCAAGTACGGACTCGTCGAGGAGGCCGACCCGGAGGGGCCGGGGCGGGAGAAGCCGTGGCGGGCCACGGCGCAGTTCACGGACTGGCCCGGGTACTCGGAGGACCCCGCGGTCGCGGCGGCGGCCGAGGCACTGACCGCGGCCGTCGCGGAGAACTACTTCCACCGCATGGCGCGGGCGCAGGACGCGCGCCGGGAGCTGCCGCGCGCGTGGCAGGAGGCGGAGGTGTTCACGGACACCACGCTCTACCTGACCGCGGAGGAGCTGAGCGCGCTGGGGAAGCGGATGGCCGGGCTGCTCGCCGAGTTCGCCGACCGCGGCGCCGACCCGGCGCTCCGCCCGGAGGGCGCCCGCCGGGTGCCCTGGCTCCAGATCGCCTTCGTGGAGCCCGAACCCGCCGACCCCGCCAACCCCGCCGACCCCGCCGACCCCGCCGGCCCCACCGACGGTGCCGGCGCCGGGACGGAGAGCGGGGAGCCGTCGTGAAGGGCGGCGGCGCGCTGCGGCGCGGGGTGTCGGCCCGGGTACCGGAGCTGCTGGGGGAGCGGGCCTTCCGGCGGTACTGGACCGGGCAGACGGTCTCGCTCTTCGGGGACCAGGTGACCTTCCTCGCGGTGCCGCTCGCCGCCGTGCTGGTGCTGCACGTGGACGCCGCCGAGATGGGCTGGCTGTCGATGGCCGGGCTGCTGCCGGCGCTGCTGTTCTCGCTGGCCGCGGGCGCCTGGGTCGACCGCAGGGGGCGCCGCCGTCAGGTGATGATCGCCGCCGACCTCGGCCGGGCCGCGCTGATGGCCTCGCTCCCGCTCGCCTACGCCCTCGGCCACCTCTCCCTGCCGCAGATGTACGCGGTGGTCTTCCTGGTCGGCACGCTGTCGGTGGTCTTCGACGTCTGCAACGCCGCGCTGTTCGTCTCGCTGGTCGAACCGGAGGAGTACGTCCAGGGCAGCACGCTGGTCAACGGCAGCAGGGCGTTCTCGTTCGTCGCCGGGCCGAGCGTCGGCGGGCTGCTGGTGCAGGTGCTCGCGGCGCCGCTGGCGCTGTTCGTGGACGCGCTGTCGTACGTGTGCTCGGCCGGCCTGCTGGCCCGTATCGCCCCTGTCGAGCCGCCGCCCGCCGCACCGCGCAAGGGCCACTTCTCGGCCGGGCTGCGGTTCATCGCCCGCTCCCGGGCCATGCGCGCGCTGGTGGCGGCCGCAGCCACGGTGAACTTCTTCAACTTCGTCTTCCACGCGCTGATGGTGCTCTACGCGGTCGACCAACTCGGCTTGAGCGCGGGCACGTTGGGCGTGGTGCTCGGTGCGGGGGCGGTCGGCGGGCTGCTGGGGGCGTTCGTGACCGGGCGGGTGGTGCGGCGGATCGGCATCGGCCCGACGGTGCTGCTCGGTTTCGTCGGGTTCCCCGCGCCGCTGGTGCTGGTGCCGCTGGCGGGCGGGCCGCGGTTGCTGGTCCTGGCCGCGCTGTTCGGCGCCGAGTTCCTGTCCGGCGTCGGGCTGATGCTGCTGGACATCGGCAGCGGGTCGTTCCAGGCCGCGCTCGTACCCGACGCGCTGAGGTCGCGGGTCAGCGGCGCGTTCCGGATGGTCAACTACGGGGTGCGGCCGCTGGGCGCGCTGGCCGGCGGCCTGCTCGGCGGCACCCTGGGACTGCGGCCGACCCTGTGGGTGGCGACCGTCGGGGGTGTCCTGGGCGCCCTGTGGCTGCTGCCGTCGCCGATACCGCGGATGCGCGCACTGCCGGAAAAGGCCGAGGACCCGGAGGCCGACGCCGGCGTGCCGACCGCCGCCGCGGCGTGAGCCGGTCGGCCGCCCGACCCGGTGCGATGCCCCCCTCCGCCGCCCGCCCTCCCCGCTGCGCCCGGCCGCCCACTGGCCGCCCGCTCTCCCCGCCTACAGCTCCTCGCGGTCCTCTTCCAGCCAGCCGCCCAGCCGCCCGGCCATCTCGTCGAGTGCCGCCGGGTCGAGGAGGTCGTCGTCGTCCTCGACGACCACCAGCCACTGGGCGTCCTCGGCGTCGTCCTCGCCGGCGAGGGCGTCGCGCAGGACGCGTGGCTCGCCGGGCAGGTCGAAGCGGTCGGAGAGGAGTTCGGCGACCTCCTCGGCCGCGTCGCGTTCGGGCAGCACCAGGACATGTCGTACGTCGCTCACCCCGGCATTGTGCCCGAGCGTCCGCCGACGGTTGAACCCGGGCGGGGGGACGGCGGAAGCGTGAGCGGAGGACGGGGTTGTCGGTGCCGCGTGGGATGCTGGTCGCGATGGCCAGGAAGACCGCTTCAGACGACGTACTCGCCCCGCTGACGCTTGCCGTCGGCCAGGAGGACCTGCTGCTGGACCGCGCGGTGCGCGAGGTGGTGACCGCCGCCAAGGCCGCCGACCCGGACACCGATGTGCGGGACCTGCCGCCGGAGGCGGTGCAGCCGGGCACGCTCGCGGAGCTGACCAGCCCGTCGCTGTTCGCCGAGCGCAAGGTGATCGTGGTGCGCAACGCGCAGGACGTCTCCGCGGACTCCGTGAAGGACATCAAGGCGTATCTGGCCGCGCCCGCCGAGGAGATCATCCTGGTGCTGCTGCACGCCGGCGGCGCCAAGGGCAAGGCGCTGCTGGACGCGGCCCGCAAGGCGGGCGCGCGCGAGGTGGCCTGCCCGAAGATGACCAAGCCCGCCGACCGGCTCGGGTTCGTCCGGCAGGAGTTCCGGACCCTCGGCCGGTCCGCGACCCCGGAGGCGGCCCAGGCGCTGGTCGACTCCATCGGCAGCGACCTGCGCGAACTCGCCAGCGCCTGCGCTCAGTTGACCGCCGATGTGGACGGCACCATCGATGTCGACGTGGTGGCCCGCTACTACACCGGGCGGGCCGAGGCCACCGGCTTCGAGGTCGCCGACCTCGCGGTGACCGGGCGCACCGCCGAGGCGCTGGAGCGGCTGCGCTGGTCTCGCGCAGTGCGGCGAGCGCCTCGTCGGAGGCGAGGGCGCCGCTGCTGTCGTCGGACTCCGAGGAGTACGAGCCGCCACCGGTGCCCGCGGCCGCCGCCGGGGAAGCGGAGCCGGCCTCGGCCGCCGCCTGCTCGTCGGCCTCGCGGGACTTGATGACCTGCGCCTGGTGCTGCTCGAAGCGGGCCTGGGCCGTGGCGTACTGGCCCTCCCACTCCTCGCGCTGCTTGTCGTACCCCTCGAGCCAGTCGTTGGTCTCGGGGTCGAAGCCCTCGGGGTAGATGTAGTTGCCCTGGTCGTCGTAGGACGCGGCCATGCCGTACAGGGTCGGGTCGAACTCGACCGAGGCCGGGTCGGCGCCGAAGGACTCGTTGGCCTGCTTGAGGCTCAGCGAGATCCGGCGACGCTCCAGGTCGATGTCGATGACCTTGACGAAGATCTCGTCGTTGACCTGGACGACCTGCTCGGGGATCTCCACGTGGCGCTCGGCCAGCTCGGAGATGTGCACCAGGCCCTCGATGCCCTCGTCCACGCGGACGAACGCACCGAACGGAACGAGCTTGGTGACCTTCCCGGGCACGACCTGCCCGATCTGGTGGGTCCGGGCGAACTGCTGCCACGGGTCTTCCTGGGTCGCCTTCAGCGACAGGGAGACGCGCTCGCGGTCCATGTCGACGTCCAGGACCTCGACCGTGACCTCCTGGCCGACCTCGACGACCTCGGAGGGGTGGTCGATGTGTTTCCAGGACAGCTCGGAGACGTGCACCAGGCCGTCGACCCCGCCGAGGTCCACGAACGCACCGAAGTTGACGATCGAGGAGACGACGCCGGAGCGCACCTGACCCTTCTGCAGGGTGGTGAGGAAGGTCTGGCGGACCTCGCTCTGGGTCTGCTCCAGCCAGGCACGGCGGGACAGGACCACGTTGTTGCGGTTCTTGTCCAGCTCGATGATCTTCGCCTCGAGCTCCTTGCCGACATACGGCTGGAGGTCGCGGACCCGGCGCATCTCGACGAGCGACGCGGGCAGGAAGCCGCGCAGGCCGATGTCGAGGATGAGGCCGCCCTTGACGACCTCGATGACGGTACCGGTGACGATGCCGTCCTCTTCCTTGATCTTCTCGATGGTGCCCCACGCGCGTTCGTACTGCGCGCGCTTCTTCGAGAGGATCAGGCGGCCTTCCTTGTCCTCCTTCTGGAGGACCAGGGCCTCGATCTCGTCGCCGACGGCAACGACCTCGTTGGGGTCGACGTCGTGCTTGATCGACAGCTCGCGGGAGGGGATGACGCCTTCGGTCTTGTAACCGATGTCGAGCAGGACCTCGTCCCGGTCGACCTTCACGATGACGCCGTCGACGATGTCGCCGTCGTTGAAGTACTTGATCGTCTCGTCGATCGCGGCGAGGAAGGCTTCCTCGTTGCCAATGTCGTTGACCGCCACCTGCGGGGTGGTACGAGGGGCCTCGGTGCTGCTCGTCATTAGGGAAAGGACTCCGGTACGGACAGTAAGTCGTAGGTACTGCTACGCCGGGAGCCTTTTTCTACCTGCCGCCCCCACCTACTCACGGGGGCCCGAAGCCGCTAGGCCGAGGGTTTGCAACAGTTCGAGCGTGGCCTGCTCCGTCTGAGGCGCGCAGGCTCGCAGCGCAACTTGTAGCATACGGGGGCAGCCGGGCACGGTCAATGCGCGAAGAGGCACAGCAGGCGCATAACGGACCGAACCGGCCCAACTCCACCACCCGCTGGTCTTCTCAGAGAGTACGACGACTGCCGCGATGATCCAAGGACCCGAACCCGAAGCGACCCGGCGCACCGCGGGGACCACGGAGAGCAGCCGGGCGAACCGCCGGTGGTGGGACCGCAACGCCGACGAGTACCAGCGCGAGCACGGCGACTTCCTCGGCGACGACCGCTTCGTGTGGGGCCCGGAGGGGCTCGACGAGGCGGAGGCCGGGCTGCTCGGCCCGGTCGGCGGGCTCAAGGACCTGGACGTCCTGGAGATCGGCGCCGGCGCCGCCCAGTGCTCCCGCTGGCTCGCCGCGCGCGGCGCCCGCCCGGTCGCCCTCGACCTGTCCCACCGCCAGCTCCAGCACGCCCGGCGGATCGACCTGGACGACGACTCCGGCCCGGGCAAGGGGAACGCGCCCGCCCTGGTGCAGGCCGACGCCGGCACCCTGCCCTTCGCCGACGCCTCCTTCGACCTGGCCTGCTCCGCCTACGGCGCGCTGCCCTTCATCGCGGACACCGCACGCGTGCACCGCGAGGTGGCGCGGGTGCTGCGACCCGGCGGCCGGTGGGTGTTCTCCGTGACGCACCCGGTGCGCTGGGCCTTCCCCGACGAGCCCGGCCCCGAGGGCCTGACCGCCGTCTCCTCCTACTTCGACCGGACCCCCTACGTCGAGCAGGACGACCGCGGACTGGCCGTCTACGTCGAGCACCACCGCACCCTGGGCGACCGGGTGCGGGAGATCGCCGCGGCCGGGCTGCGGCTGGTCGACGTGGTCGAGCCGGAGTGGCCGGCGTGGAACGACCAGGAGTGGGGCGGCTGGTCCCCGCTGCGCGGACGGCTGCTGCCGGGCACCGCGATCTTCGTCTGCCTCGCCCCGTGATCCGGCCGCGGCCCGAGGGCCTGGCCCTGCCGGTCGCCCCGGTGGTGCCCGCGCTGCTGGCCGCGCTGCGGGAACGCGGCCGCGCGGTGCTGGCCGCACCGCCCGGGACCGGCAAGACCACGCTGGTACCGCTGCTGCTGGCCGCCGAGTTCGGCGGGCGGGTGCTGGTCGCCGAGCCCCGGCGGATGGCCGCGCGGGCCGCCGCCCGGCGGATGGCCTGGCTGCTCGGCGAGGAGGTCGGCGGCACCGTCGGCTTCACGGTGCGCGGCGAGCGGCGGGTGTCGGCGGCCACCGCCGTGGAGGTGGTCACCACCGGGGTGCTGCTCCAGCGGCTCCAGCGCGACCCCGAACTGGGCGGCGTGGGCACGGTGATGCTCGACGAGTGCCACGAACGGCACCTCGACGCCGACACCGCGACGGCCTTCCTGCTGGACGTACGGTCCGTGCTGCGGCCGGAGCTGCGGCTGCTGGCGGCCTCCGCGACGACCGACACCGCGGCGTGGGCGGCGCTGCTGGACGGCCCGGTCGTCGAGGCCGAGGGAGTGCTGCACCCGGTGACGGTGCGGTGGGCGCCGCCGCCCCGCCCGGTACGCCCACCGCACGGCATGCGGGTGGACCCGGCGCTGCTGGACCACGTGGCGGCCACCGTGCGCCGCGCCCTGGGCGAGCGGGACGGCGACGTGCTGTGCTTCCTGCCCGGCGCCGGCGAGATCGCCCGGGTGGCCGGGATGCTCGGCGGACTCGGCGTCGACATCCTGCAAGTGCACGGGCGGGCGCCCGCCGCCGTCCAGGACGCCGCGCTCGCCGCCGGGCAGCGCCGCCGGGTGCTGCTGGCGACGTCCGTGGCCGAGTCGAGCCTGACCGTGCCCGGAGTGCGGGTCGTGGTGGACTGCGGGCTGGCCCGCGAACCGCGGATGGACCACGCACGCGGCCTCGGCGCGCTGACCACGGTGCGGGTCTCCCGGGCCGCCGCCGACCAGCGGGCCGGCCGCGCGGGCCGGGAGGCGCCCGGCACCGTCTACCGCTGCTGGGCCGAGGCCGAGCACGCCCGGCTGGCCAGGCTGCCCGCGCCCGAGATCGCCCTCGCCGACCTCACCGCGTTCGCGCTCCAGGCCGCATGCTGGGGCGAGCCGGACACCACCGGGCTCGCGCTGCTCGACGCTCCCCCGCCCGGTGCCCTGGCCGCCGCCCAGGCCACGCTGCGCGGGCTCGGCGCCACCGACACCGCCGGTCGCGCCACCGACCGCGGCAAGCGGCTCGCGCTGCTCGGCCTGCACCCCCGGCTCGCCCGCGCCCTGCTGGACGCCGCCCCCGAGGCGGGCGCCGCCCGCGCCGCGGAAGTGACCGCCCTGCTGTCGGAGGAGCTTCCCGGCTCCTACGGCTCCGACCTGACCGGCGCCTGGCACCGGGCCCGGCGCGGCGGGGACCCGTACGGCGCCCGCTGGCGTTCCGAGGCCCGCCGCTTGGAGGGCGCCCTGCGCGCCTCGTCCCCGGCAGGCACCGGCAGGGGTACGGGCCGCCGCACCGGCAAGGGTGCCGGCGCGGGTACGGGCAGGGACGGCGGCGCGGCTGCCAGTACGGGCAGAGGCGGCGGCGATACGGCTGCCGGCGCGGGCGGGCTCACGGACGACGCGGTGGCCGGGCTGGTCGCCGCGCTGGCCTTCCCGGAGCGGGTGGCGCGGCGGCGCGGGCCGGGCGCGTACCTCATGGTCGGCGGCACCGCGGCGGAGGTCGCCGGCGGCATCGGCGAGGCGGAGTGGATCGCGGTCGCGGTCGCCGACCGGAGCGCGGGCCGGGCCGGCGCCCGGGTGCGGGTGGCGGCCGTCGTCGACGAGGGCATCGCCCGGCAGGCGGCCGGCGACGCCCTGGAGTCGTACGAAGAGGTGCGCTGGCGGGACGGCGACGTGGTCGCGCGCCGCGTGGAGCGGCTGGGCGCGGTCGAGTTGGGCACCGCGCCGCTGCGCCGCCCCGACCCGTCCGCGCTGCGCGCCGCGCTCCTGGAGGGACTGCGGGCCGAGGGCACCGGGCTGCTGCGCTGGTCGCGCGAGGCGGGCGAGCTACGGCAGCGGATGGCGTTCGCGCACCGGGTGCTGGGCGGGGCGTGGCCGGACGTCGCCGAGGAGGCGCTGCTGGCGCGGGCCCCCGAGTGGCTGGGGCCCGAGCTGGCCGCCGCCCGACGCCGCGCCGACCTCGAACGCGCCGACGCCGGCGCCGCGTTGAACCGCCTGCTGCCCTGGTCGACCGGCGAGGCGGCCCGCTTCGCCGAGCTGGTACCCGAACGGATCAAGGTCCCGACCGGGTCCCGGGTCCGGGTGGACTACAGCGGCGAGCAGCCCGTACTCGCCGTCAAACTCCAGGAGTTGTTCGGGCTGCGGGACACCCCGACCGTGGCCGGGGTGCCGGTCCTCATCCACCTGCTCTCGCCCGCCGGGCGCCCGGCCGCCGTCACGGCCGACCTCGCGTCCTTCTGGCGCGAGGGGTACCGGGCGGTCCGAGCCGAGCTGCGCGGGCGCTACCCGCGCCACCCATGGCCCGAGGACCCCTCGACCGCCCAACCCACCCGCGCGGTACGCCCCCGGAAGTAGGGAGCCGGGACCCTCCGGGGTGCCCCGTTCTGCCGGTTAGGGGACCACCTGCCGGTGGTGGGCTGGTCGCGCGGTTCCCCGCGCCCCTGACGGGTGACCGTCTTCTCGCGGAAGCAGCCGCGCTTACCCAGGGCAACCATCCACCGGTGGGTGATCCCTGAACGGACAGAACCACCCACCCCGGAGGGTCATGCCACCCGGCCCCGGTTACGGCTTGAGCGCTGCCCCGGTAGCCGCGCCGGCGGTGTTGGTGGGGTCGGGGGTCCCCGTGCCGTCGCTGCCGTCACCGCTGCCCGCGCCGTCGCTCCCGCAGGGGTCCGGCGTCGGCGTGGCCGTGCCGGAGTCCGTCGGCGTCGGCGTGGCCGTCGGCGTGGCGGTGCCCGAGTCCGTGGGAGTGGGCGTCGTGGAGTCCGTGGGGCAGCCCGGGCCGGTCGGGTCACCGGTGGGCGGCGTGGTGGGCGAGCCCGTCGGGTCCCCGGTGGGCGACGTGCTGGGCTGGCCGCCGGTCGGACTGCCCGTCGGGCTGGACGAACCCGGCGAGGTCGGCGCCACGGTGCCGCCCACACTCTTCGTCGGCGACGGAGACGGCGACGCGGTGCCCGAGGGCGACGGCTTCGGGGAGGACGTCACCGGAGCCGGCGTCTTGATCGCGGGGCCGGACGAGCCCGGACGGTCCGGCACGGAGACCGTGCCGCCCTGCCGGAAGTGCTCGTACCAGGCCATCACCAGGTTCAGGTAGTCCTGCGAGTGGTTGTAGCCGAGGATCGCCCGGTCCATGTCGCCGGGCACCGCCAGGTTCCGGCCGTCGGCGCACAGGTAGTGCGCGGCCGCGAGAGCGGCGTCGAAGATGTTGTTCGGGTCGCTCACCCCGTCGCCGTTGCCGTCCGCGCCCCACGTGCGCCACGTGGACGGGATGAACTGCATCGGCCCGACCGCCCGGTCGTGCACCGGGTCGCCGTCGTACCGGCCGTTGTCGGTGTCGGTGATGTCCGCGAAGCCCTTGCCGTTCAGCACCGGGCCGAGGATCGGCTTGTACGTGGTGCCGTTCGCGTCGACGGCGCCACCGCGGGCCTGCCCGGACTCGACCTGCCCGATCGCGGCCAGCAACTGCCACGGCAGGTGGCAGCCCGGGTCGGACTGCGCGACCGACTCCTGTGCGTGCTCGTACGCCGCGAGCACCGTCGTCGGCAGGCTCGCGCCGCCGCCGGGCACCGTCACGGTCGTCCCGCTGCCGCTGCCGGGGGTCGAGGCGACCGGGCCCTGCGGCGTGTTGAGCGGGGGAAGTTGGGTGACGTACGGGGAGTCGCCGTCGATGGAGCCGTCGGGCGTCGCGCCCGCCTGGGCCTGCGACTGCTGCTCCTGCGTGGCGGCATGAGCGACCGGGAGAAGGCCGGGGGCCTGTGAGGCTCCCAACGCGGCCATCGCCGCGGCGGCCACCGCGGTGCCCGCCGCTGTCCTGCGCACCCTCTTGCTCTTACCGAAGCGCCGCGCTGCCATATCGGCGTCCCTCCCCAAAGCGAGATACGGGCCCGTCCCGGCTCCGCAACTCGGATGACCCTACGGCAACTTCAGCCCCCCGACTACAGGGTCCCGATGAATCCACAGGGTACGGATGTGGTCCGCCCGGTGCCGGACCCGCCGGGCTGCCCCCTTCCGCCGGTTCGGGGACCACCCGCCGGTGAACGGTTGCGCACGCAGGGCCCCGCGCCCCTTGGCCGGTGCGGCTCCTGCGCGAACAGAGCGTCACCTACCCACCGGCAGGTGGTCCCTGAACCGACGGAACCACCCGCCCCGGAGGGTCCCGTTGACTAGTGGGCCGCGGACTCCCAGTCGGGACCCGCACCCACGGACACGTCGAGCGGAGCACGCAGCGGGTACGCCGTGGACATCTCGTGGCGGACCAGCGCCTCCACCTGCTCGCGCTCGCCCGGGGCGACCTCCAGGACGATTTCGTCGTGCACCTGGAGCAGCATCCGCGAGTCGAGCTGCCGCTCGGTCAGCGCCTCGTCGACCCGGAGCATCGCGATCTTCACGATGTCCGCGGCCGATCCCTGGATCGGCGCGTTGAGCGCCATCCGCTCGGCCATCTCCCGGCGCTGCCGGTTGTCGCTGTTGAGGTCGGGGAGATAGCGGCGGCGGCCGAGCAGCGTCTCGGTGTACCCGGTGCCGCGGGCCTCCTCGACGGCGCGGTGCAGATAGTCCCGCACCCCGCCGAACCGCTCGAAGTACGTCTCCATCAAGGCACGCGCCTCGGCCGCCTCGATCCCCAACTGCTGCGACAGCCCGAACGCCGACAGGCCGTACGCCAGGCCGTACGACATCGCCTTGATCTTGCGGCGCATCTCCGCGTCGACCTTGTCCCGCTCGACCGAGAACACCTGGGAGCCGACCGTGGTGTGCAGGTCCTCACCGGAGGTGAACGCGGCGATCAGGCCGTCGTCCTCCGACAGGTGCGCCATCACCCGCAGTTCGATCTGGCTGTAGTCCGCGGTGAGCAGCGACTCGTACCCCTCGCCGACGACGAAACCGCGGCGGATCGCCCGGCCCTCGTCGGTGCGCACCGGGACGTTCTGCAGGTTGGGATCGGTGGAGGACAGCCGCCCGGTGGCCGCGACGGTCTGGCTGAACGTGGTGTGGATACGGCCCTCGGGCGCGATCGTCTTGACCAGGCCCTCCACGGTGACCCGCAGCTTCGCCTGCTCACGGTGGCGCAGCATGATCACCGGCAGCTCGTGGTCGGTCTGCCCGGCCAGCCAGGCCAACGCGTCGGCGTCCGTGGTGTAACCGGTCTTCGTCTTCTTCGTCTTGGGCAGGCCCAGCTCGCCGAAGAGCACCTCCTGGAGCTGCTTGGGCGAGCCGAGGTTGAACTCGTGGCCCACCGAGGCATGCGCCTCCTCCACCGCGTGCCGCACCGCGCCCGCGAACTGCTCCTCCAGCCCCTCCAGATGCGCCCGGTCCGCCGCGATCCCGGCCCGCTCCATCTTCGCCAGCAGCGCCGACGTCGGCAGCTCCACGTCATGCAGCAGCTCGGCCGCGCCCACCTCCGGCAACCGCTGCCCGAACACCTCGCCCAGGTCCAGCACGGTCCGCGCCTGCACCATCAGCGCCTCGGCGGCAGCCGCCTCCCCGTCGTCCTCCTCGCCGAACGCCAACTGGCCGCTGTCCGAAGCCGCCGGCGCCAGCTCACGCCCCAGGTACTCCACCGACAACACGTCCAGCGCGAACGACCGGCGGCCCGGCTTGATCAGGTACGCCGCCAGCGCGGTGTCCATCCCGACGCCCTCCACCCGCCAGCCGTGCTCGGCGAAGACCCGCATCACGTTCTTCGCGTTGTGCACCACCTTGGGCCGCTCGGCGTCGGCCAGCCACGCCGCGAACGCCTTCTCGTCCGCCCCATCCAGCTGCGCCGGGTCGAACCACGCCGCGTCCTCGCCCGCGGCCAGCGCGACCTGCGTGACACCGCCCGAACCCAGCGCCCAGGTGTCCACGCTCGCCAGCCCCACCGGGCCCCCGGCATGCGACTCCAGCCAGCCCGGCAGCTCGCCGGCCGACAGCACCTCGCCCTCGACCGCCACCCCCTCGGCGATCTCCGCCTCCTCCGCGGCCGCACCCGGATCGGCGGCGAACAGCCGCTCCCGGAAGTTCGGATTGCGGAACTCCAGCGCGTCCAGCACCTGGCCCAGCGCCTCGCGGTCGTACGGCTCCCGGCCCAACTGCTCGGCGCCCGCGGGCAACGCCACGTCCCGCACCATCTCGGTCAGCCGCCGGTTCAGCTTCACCGCGTCCAGATGGGCCCGCAGGTTCTCGCCCGCCTTGCCCTTCACCTCGTCGACCCGCTCGCACAGCTCCGCGAACGAACCGAACTGGGTGATCCACTTCGCCGCGGTCTTCTCCCCCACCCCCGGGATACCCGGCAGGTTGTCCGACGGATCACCGCGCAGCGCCGCGAAGTCCGGATACTGGCTCGGCGTCAGGCCGTACCGCTCCTCGACCTTCGCCGGGGTGTACCGCGTCAGCTCCGACACGCCCTTCGTCGGGTACAGCACCGTGACATGGTCCGACACCAGCTGGAACGAGTCCCGGTCGCCGGTGACGATCAGCACCTCGTAACCCAGCGCCTCCGCCTGCGTGGCCAAGGTGGCGATGATGTCGTCGGCCTCGAAGCCCTCCACCGCGAACCGCGGCACCAGCATCGCGTCCAGCAACTCCCCGATCAGCCCGACCTGCGAGCTGAACTCGTCGGGCGTCTTCGACCGCGTCGCCTTGTACTCCGGGAACTCGTCGAACCGCCACGTCTTGCGCGACACGTCGAACGCCACCGCCAGGTGCGTCGGCTGCTCGTCACGCAACGTGTTCGCCAGCATCGACGCGAACCCGTACACCGCGTTCGTCGGCTGGCCCGTGACCGTGTTGAAGTTCTCCACGGGCAGCGCGTAGAACGCCCGGTACGCCAGCGAATGCCCGTCGAGCAGCATCAGCCGCGGTCGGTCGGTCGTCTTCTTCGATCCGGATACTTTCTCAGCCACGATCCGATCCTCCCACGCCCCACCGACACTCCCTTCTTTCGCCGCCGGCTCGACGGCTGCCACAGGTGGCCCGGGAAGGCGTTCGCGCCCACTCGGGGACCGCAGGGCCCGGAGGCGAGCCGGCGGCAATACAGTAGCCGTATGGCGAAGAAGCCCCCCACCGGTGACCCTGTCCAGGACGCGCCGCACGTCGGCCCGCCGAAGCACGCCGCCGCGGGGCTGCCCGCGGTCGCGCAGAGCATGAAGATCGCCGAAGCCCAGATGGGCGCCCGAAGGACCGCGCTGACCCTGCTGAAGGTCAACCAGAAGAGCGGCTTCGACTGCCCCGGATGCGCCTGGCCCGAAGGCGACCACCGCCACACGTTCGAGTTCTGCGAGAACGGCGCGAAAGCCGTCGCGGAGGAAGCGACACTACGCCGGGTCACCCCCGACTTCTTCGCCGCGCACCCCGTCTCCGACCTGGCCCGCCGCAGCGGATACTGGCTCGGCCAGCAAGGCCGCATCACCCAGCCGATGTACCTGCCCGAAGGCGCCGACCACTACGAAGCCGTGCCCTGGGAGCGGGCGTTCGAGATCATCGCCGGCGAACTGGGCGCCCTGGACAGCCCCGACGAAGCCGTCTTCTACACCTCCGGCCGCACCAGCAACGAAGCCGCCTTCCTCCTCCAGCTCTTCGCCCGCGCCTTCGGCACCAACAACCTCCCCGACTGCTCCAACATGTGCCACGAGTCCTCCGGCTCCGCCCTCACCGAGACCCTCGGCGTCGGCAAGGGCAGCGTCCTGCTGGAAGACCTCCACCGCGCCGAACTGATCATCATCGCGGGCCAGAACCCCGGCACCAACCACCCGCGGATGCTCTCCGCCCTGGAGAAGGCGAAACGCGGCGGCGCCCGCATCGTCACCGTCAACCCGCTCGCCGAAGCCGGCACCGAACGGTTCAAGAACCCGCAGACCGCCACCGGCCTGGCCGGCCGCGGCACCGCGCTGTCCGACCTGCACCTGCCCATCCGGCTCGGCGGCGACCAGGCCCTCTTCCGCGCCCTGGGCCGCCTCCTCATCGAAGCCGACGCCCTCGACCACGACTTCCTCACCACCCACACCCACGGCTACCAGCAGTACGAAGCCGCCGCCCGCGCCACCGACTGGACCGAGGTCGAACGCGCCACCGGCCTCACCCGCGCCGAGATCCACGAGCTGCACGCCCTCGTCCTCGACGCCAAGAGCGTCGTCGTCTGCTGGGCCATGGGCCTCACCCAGCACAAGCACGCCGTCCCCACCATCCGCGAAGTCGTCAACTTCCTGCTGCTCGGCGGGAACGTCGGCCGCCCCGGCGCCGGCGTCTGCCCCGTCCGCGGCCACTCCAACGTCCAAGGCGACCGCACCATGGGCATCTTCGAACGCCCCGCCCCCGCCTTCCTCGACGCCCTGGAGAAGGAGTTCGGCTTCGCACCGCCCCGCCACCACGGCTACGACGTCGTACGCGCCATCCGCGCCCTGCGCGACGGCACCGCCAAGGTCTTCCTCGCCATGGGCGGCAACTTCGTCTCCGCCTCCCCCGACACCGACGTCACCGAAGCCGCCGTCCGCAAGGCACGGTTGACCGTCCACGTCTCCACCAAGCTCAACCGCTCCCACGCCGTCACCGGCGCCCGCGCCCTGATCCTGCCCACCCTCGGCCGCACCGAGAAGGACCGGCAGGCCGGCGGCGACCAGTTCGTCACCGTCGAGGACTCCATGGGCATGGTGCACGCCTCCCACGGCAACCTCGCCCCCGCCTCACCCCACCTGCTCTCCGAACCCGCCATCGTCAGCCGCCTCGCCCGCGCCGTGCTCGGCCCCCGCCACGCCATCCCCTGGGCCGACTTCGAAGCCGACTACGACCGGGTCCGCGACCGCATCGCCCGCGTCGTCCCCGGCTTCGACGACTTCAACACCCGCGTCCGCCACCCCGGCGGCTTCACCCTCCCGCACGCCCCCCGCGACAGCCGCACCTTCCCCACCGCCACCGGCAAGGCCAACTTCACCGCCGCGCCCCTGGAATACCCCGAAGTCCCGGCCGGACGGCTGCTGCTCCAGACCCTCCGCTCGCACGACCAGTACAACACCACCATCTACGGCCTCGACGACCGCTACCGCGGCATCAAGGGCGGCCGCCGCGTCGTCCTCGTCCACCCCGACGACGCCACCGCGGCCGGCCTCGCCGACGGCGACTACGCCGACCTCGTCAGCGAATGGACCGACGGCACCGAACGCCGCGCCGACGGCTTCCGCGTCGTGCACTACCCCACCCCCCGCGGCTGCGCCGCCGCGTACTTCCCCGAGACCAACGTGCTGGTGCCGCTCGACCACACCGCCGACACCAGCAACACCCCCGCGTCGAAGTCCGTGGTGATCCGGCTCGAACCCCACGAACCCGGCCGGCCCTGACTCCGGGCGGCCCTGACCCGGCCGGCCCGACCGGACCCCGAGCGGCCCGCACTCCCGCCCGGCCCTTACCCTCGACCTGCACGAACCGGTCGCACAACCGCAGAACGGAGCCGACCCGCATGGGCGAGCAGACCCCCACCCAGTTCTCCCCGGAGACGCTGGCGCAGTACGCCGGACTCGGCATCGACCTGCCCGCGCTGTTCTCGGCCGGCCCGCTCGGCAGCCGGATGGGCATCCGGATCACCGAGGCCGCGGCCGACAAGGTGGTGGGCACCATGCCCGTCGAGGGCAACACCCAGCCGTACGGGCTGCTGCACGGCGGCGCCTCCGCGGTCCTGGCGGAGACCCTCGGGTCGGTCGGGGCGATGCTGCACGGCGGGCCCAACAAGATCGCGGTCGGCGTCGACCTCAACGCGACGCACCACCGCAGCGTGCGCACCGGCACGGTGACCGGGACCGCCACTCCGGTCCACCGCGGGCGCTCCTCGGCCAGCTACGAGATCGTCATCACCGACGACGCCACCGGCAAGCGCGTCTGCACCGCCCGCCTCACCTGCATGCTCCGCCCCGCCTCCCCGCCGGCCCCCACGACCGCCTGACCCCGCCCGCGGGCCTCAGTACTTGGGGCCCACGTGCAGGTCCATCACCGCGACACAGGCCCGCCGGGCGACGGAGATGTTCCGCGCCTCACCGCGTCTACGGGTCTCGGTCCACGCCACGCCGACGCGGTCGAGCGCGGCCGTGAACAGTCCCCGGATGTCGGCCGAGGTGTTGGTGAAGAAGTACCGCGGGTACGCGTAGCGCTTCGGCAGCCCTCCGACCGTCCGCACGGTCCAGTTGGTGACCCGGCAGCCGTCGGAGTGGATCAGCCCGCGGATGAACTCCCACGGGTACGCGGCCACGATCGTCTGCTGCCAGGGCTCCAGTGTGATCTTCCGCTCGTGTTTCCGCCCGGGACCGTGCTGGGGGAAGACCGCGGGCCACTGCTTGCTCATCGACGTGACCTGCACACAGCCTTGTTGGGCCACTCGGAAGACGGCACCGCCAGGACGGACCGCGCGGATCGCCTCCTCGCAGGCGTCGATGAGTCCGGGCCAGGCATTGCCGCAGGCGATCCGCAGCGCGTGCACCCCGCGCCGGTGGGCGCTGATGCAGCCGTCACCGAGGTAGAGGCCGAGCAGGTACGGATACGCGGGACCGTCCGTCCGCAGCGGCGTCGCTCCCCGGCTGACCGGCTTGATGCCGTGGTCACGCCAACTCCTGAGCGCGGCGCGCGATATGCCGGTGGACCGGCTCACCGAGTTCAGGCTGCGGCCGGTGGCCACCTGCGCCAGCGCATGGCGTCGAGTCGCGGAATCGTACATGTGAGCCATGATCGACGCGTGGTTGGATCATGGAAGGGGGCGCCGGAGAGATTCACCCGATCGGCCTACGCCGAAAAGGCGCTGGCCTTCGAATCGAAGGTAAAGTGCCCCGAGTCGGACTCGAACCGACACTGTATGGGTTTTGAATCCATTGCCTGCTGCCAATTGGGCTACCGGGGCCTTCAAAACAGAGGTCAGCTTACCACCTCCGTATTCAAACTCTACCCGAGCTGGGTAGGCTCAGGTAGCAGGATTCGACGCCATGACCCGAGGAGCACCGCACCGTGAGCGCCCCCGACGAGCCCACCCCCGCGCAGGACGACGCTTCCGCGCATGTGCCGCCCGTGACCACGCGTGTCGTCATCGCCGAGGACGAGGCGCTGATCCGGCTGGACCTGAAGGAGATGCTGGAGGAGGAGGGGTACTCCGTCGTCGGGGAGGCCGGCGACGGCGAGGTGGCGGTGAAGCTCGCGCAGGAACTCCGCCCCGACCTGGTGATCCTGGACGTGAAGATGCCCGTGCTGGACGGCATCAGCGCGGCGGAGCAGATCGCCGGGGAGAAGCTGGCACCGGTGCTGATGCTGACCGCCTTCTCGCAGCGGGAGTTGGTGGAGCGGGCCAGGGACGCGGGCGCGATGGCGTACCTGGTGAAGCCGTTCACCAAGAGCGATCTGGTGCCGGCGATCGAGATGGCGGTGAGCCGGTTCCAGGAGCTGCGCGCCCTGGAGCTGGAGATCGCCGATCTGTCGCTGCGGCTGGAGACGCGCAAGCTGGTGGACCGGGCGAAGAGCGTGTTGCAGACGAAGTACGGGCTGAGCGAACCGGCGGCGTTCCGGTGGATTCAGAAGACGTCGATGGACCGCCGGATGTCGATGCAGGCGGTGGCGCAGGCGGTCATCGACGAGGTGACGGAGAAGGACTGACCGGACGCCGCCCAAGGCACCGGCCAGGCACCAGCCATGCACCGGTAAGGCCCGCACTCCTGGAGTGCGGGCCTTACTCGTGGGGTGCTGCCGGTGTTGCCTGGTGCTCAGTCCTCGCCGAGGTAGGTCTTGCGGACGCCCTCGTCGTGGAGCAGGTCCTGGCCGGTGCCGGAGATCTTGATGCTGCCGATCTCCATGACGTGGGCCTGGTCGGCGAGGGAGAGGGCCGCCTGGGCGTTCTGCTCGACGAGCAGGATGGTGGTGCCCTGGGACTTCAGCTCGACGATGGTGGACATGATCTTCTGCATCATGATCGGCGAGAGGCCCATGGAGGGTTCGTCGAGCATGAGCAGTTTGGGCTGCGACATCAGGGCGCGGCCCATGGCGAGCATCTGCTGCTCGCCGCCGGAGAGGGTGCCCGCGGCCTGTTTGCGGCGTTCGCCGAGGATCGGGAAGAGCTCGTAGGCGCGCTCGACGTCCTTGGTGATGCCGGCGGTGTCCCTGCGCAGGAAGGCGCCGAGCAGCAGGTTCTGCTCGATGCTGAGCCGGGGGAAGATGTGCCGGCCTTCCGGGGAGTGGGCCAGGCCGAGGGCGACGATCTTGTGCGGGGGTACCCGGCTGAGCACCTTGCCGTCGAAGGTCACCCGTCCGCCGATGGGCTTGAGCAGGCCGCTGAGGGTGCGCAGGGTGGTGGTCTTGCCGGCGCCGTTGGTGCCGATGAGGGTGACGACCTGGCCGGCTTCGACCGAGAAGGAGATGCCCTTGACGGCCTCGATCTTGCCGTAGGCGACCCGGAGGTCCTCTACTTCGAGCAGTGCGGTCATCGGTCGTTCTCCTGCTCGTGCGCGCCGGTGCCGGGCTCGGGGTCCGGCTCGGTCGGGGGCTCCGGCTGCGGCTCCTGCTCCTGCTCAGCCGGGGGTTCCGGCTCGACCGGGGGTTCGACCGGCGGTTCCGGCTCGACCGGCGGCTCCGCCTCGGCCTTGGGCGCCGCCGGCTGCGGTGCCCCCTCCGCCTCGAACGGCTCGCCCAGATATGCCGCGATGACGCGTTCGTCGCTCTGGACGACCTCGGAGCTGCCCTCCACCAGCTTCTGGCCCTGGACCAGGACGGCGACGCGGTCGCAGAGGTTGAAGATGAACCGCATGTCGTGCTCGATGACCAGCACGGCGATGCCCTGGTCGCGGATGGCGAAGACCAGTTCCTCGGTGGCGCGGGTCTCCTGCGGGTTCATGCCGGCGGTGGGCTCGTCGAGCAGCAGCAGCCCGGGTTCGCTGGCGAGTGCGCGGGCGATCTCCAGCTTGCGCTGCTCGCCGTAGGGCAGGTTGCGGGCGAGGTGGTCGGCCTTCTCCGCGAGGCCGGTGAACTGGAGCAGTTCCATGGCGCGTTCGCGGGAGCGGGCTTCGGCCTTGTGGTAGCCGGGGCCGCGGATGAGGGCGGAGAGCAGGCCCTCGCGGGTGCGGGTGTGCCGGCCGACCAGGACGTTCTCCAGCACGGTCATGTTGGCGAACAGCCGGATGTTCTGGAAGGTGCGGGCGACGCCTGCCTTGGTGACGAGGTGGGGCTTGGGCGGCAGGACGGTGCCCTTGTAGCTGACGGAGCCCTCGGTGGGGACGTACAGCCCGGTGAGGCAGTTGAAGAAGGTGGTCTTGCCGGCGCCGTTGGGGCCGATCAGGCCGACGATCTCGCCGCTGTTGACGGTGAGGCTGACGTCGCGGACGGCGGTGAGGCCGCCGAACCGCATGATGACGCCGCTGGCCTGGAGCAGCGGGGTGCTGCCGGGGGTGGCCGCCGGGGCGGCGGAGGTGCTGGTCGTGGTGGTCATGGTGTCCTTCACGCCCCTGCCTCGCCGACGGCGATGGTGTCGTCGCCGAGCGGTCGTTGCGTGGGTAGCAGGGCTTCTTCCTCGTGGAACTCGAGCTTGCGGCGCCGGTTGGGGATGATGCCCTCGGGCCTGAGGCGCATGATCAGGATGAGCGTGACGCCGAAGGCGAAGAGTTCGTAGCGCTGCAGGAAGCCCAGCTTCTCGGGGACGATGTAGAGGAGCGCGGCGCCGAGGATGGGTCCGCTGACGGTGCCCATGCCGCCGAGGACGACGGCGGCGAGCAGGAACGCGGAGTTGGGCGGTGCGGCGCCGGAGAACTGGTAGGGGTTGGGCACGACGCTGTAGGTGACGTGGGCGCTGACGGTGCCGGCCAGGCCGGCCAGGGAGGCGCCGAGCGCGAACGCGATGAGCTTGACCCGGAAGCCGTTGATGCCCATGGCGGTGGCGGCGGTCTCGTCCTCGCGGATGGCGATCCAGGACCGGCCGATGCGGGAGTCGGAGGCGCGGGTGAAGACGAGCACCACGATCACCGTGATGACGAGCATCAGCAGGTAGTAGTTGGCGAACCGGCCGAGGGTGATGGAGCCGATCTGGTGCGGGTTGCCGAGGTTGTAGCCGAAGACCGACAGGTCGGGGATGTTCGGGATGCCGTTCGGCCCGTTGGTGACCTTGGGTCCTGAGACGCCGTCGAGGTTGTTGACGGCGATGCGGAAGATCTCTCCGAAGCCGAGGGTGACGATGGCCAGGTAGTCGCCGCGCAGCCGCAGGGTGGGGGCGCCGATGAGGACGCCGAAGACCAGGGAGGCGGCCATGCCGGTGAGGGCGGCGGCCCAGAAGGGGAACTGGACGCCGGACCAGATGGAGTACTGGGAGCCGGAGACGAGGGCCGCGGCGTAGGCGCCGACGCCGAGGAAGGCGACGTAGCCGAGGTCGAGCAGGCCGGTGAGGCCGACGACGATGTTCAGGCCCAGGGCGACGGTGCCGAAGATGAGGATGTTGACGCCGAGGTTCGCCCAGTGCTCGTTGTTCTGGACGAACGGGTAGGCGATGGCGGCGAGGATGCCGACCGACATCGAGAACGGCCGGTGATCGCCGGTGATCTTGGAGAACTGCCGGGTGAGTCCGGCGGCGCTGAACGCCAGGAGGGCGAAGACGAGCAGGATCAGGTAGCCGACGAAGAGTTCGGTGTAGCCGGTGGCCAGCCCGTAGGTGAGGACTTTCACGCCGACGGCGGCGACCACGACGACGATGAGGTACTGCACCCACAGGGGCGCCTTGGCGGGGTCGGAGACCGGCAGCTCGCGGTGGTTGAGCCGGGACGAGCGCAGCCAGCGGTAGGCGCCGCGGGTCGCGCCGTTCTCGCTGAGGCGGCCGAGTTCGTAGTACTCGGCGTCGGAGTCGTCCAGGGGCCGGCGGTCGATGGGCAGGCCCAGGGCGCCGACGAGCAGGACCAGCGAGGCGACGGCGGCGACGAAGCCGCCGGGGTTGAGGTTGGCCAGGCCGCCGAGTTCCTGCGCGATGGCGATGACGGCGTACCAGGTGGTGGCGAAGGTGCCGGCGGCGAGCAGCAGGACGGCGTTGGGCGACCGGTTGGGCACCAGCCAGGTCAGGCCCTTGACCCCGAAGGCCCCGAGGGCCACCAGGCCGGTGAGGATGGCGCCGATGAGGGTGAGGACCTGCAGGCCGCCGGGGTAGCCGTTGACGGTGAGGTCGCCGGGGAAGTCGGAGGTGTAGGTCCAGGACATGAAGGTGGACACCACGGTGCCCACGACGCCGACGAGGGTCGCGATGCGGGCGACGCCGGGCGGCAGGGTGACGAAGGAGTCGGCGCGCGGTGCGTCGGGGTTGGTGGTGCCGAGCGGGACGGGCTGGAGGGCCGCGGTGGTGGGGATGTCTGTCATCGGGATCACGCCCTGTCCGCTACGCGTTCACCCAGCAGGCCCTGTGGTCTGACCAGCAGGACCACGATGAGCAGGACGAATGCCCATACGTTGGCCCAGCCTTGGCCGCCGAGTTGGTGCATGCCGGGGATGTTGGCGATGTAGGCGGTGGCGCAGGCTTCGGCGATGCCGAGGACGAGTCCGCCGAGCATGGCGCCGTAGATGTTGCCGATGCCGCCGAGGACCGCCGCGGTGAAGGCTTTCAGGCCGGCCTGGAAGCCCATGTTGTAGGTGACCTGGCCGTACTTCAGGCCGTAGGCGACGCCGGCGACGGCGGCGAACAGGCCGCCGATGGCGAAGGCGATCACGATGATGCGGTTGGTGTCGATGCCCATGAGCTGGGCGGTGTCCGGGTCCTGTGCGGTGGCCTGCATGGCGCGGCCGGTGCGGCTGCTGCGGACGAAGGCGGCCAGGCCGATCATGCAGATCGCGGCGGCGACGACGAGGAAGATGTCGTTGCGCTGGATGCTGATGGAGCCCAGGTGGTAGGGGTGCGTGCCGAGTTGGGGGAAGTCCTTGGCGTTGTCGGCGCCGGGGTACCACACGAAGATCGCCTGCTGGAGGGCGAGGGAGAGGCCGATGGCGGTGATGAGGGGCGCGAGTCTGGGTGCGCCGCGCAGCGGCCGGTAGGCGAACCGTTCGGCGCCTACCGCGATCAGCATGGAGACGATGGCGCCACCGACGAGCATCAGGGGCAGCGCGGCCCAGATGTTCATGCCGCTGGGCAGGATGTTCCATACGGTGAGCGCGCCGAAGGCGCCGGTCATGAAGATCTCGCCGTGGGCGAAGTTGATGAGCTGGACGATGCCGTACACCATCGTGTAGCCGATGGCGATGAGCCCGTACATCGAGCCGAGGAACAGCCCGTTGGCCAGCTTAGAAGAGGAAGACGTCGGTGGTCTCGAAGGAGAGCACCACCATCGCCTCGACC
>NZ_JBFBIV010000059.1:0-53536 GCF_040702025.1 Streptomyces sp. NPDC088194
TCCTCGTAGTGGGCCTACTCGGACAAGCCCGACAACGAAGCGAGCGTGCGTGCCAGGCGCCACGGGCCAGGCGGGACTTCCAAAACACGGCCTAGGCGTCGAAGTCGTACTCCAGCACGTAGGACGCCGCGTCCAGCGCCATCTCGTTGACCTCGACGGCGTGCCCGTCATCCGTGAAAGCCGTTCGGCAGACCAGGACCACCGGCGTCCCCGCGGCGAGCTCCAGCCGCTCGGACTCCTCGGCGGAGGGCATGCGCGAGCGGACCTCCTCGCGGAAGTGCACCGGCTTGTGGCCGAGTTCGGCGAGCCGTGCGTAGATCCCGCCGGGCCCGGTGTCGGTCCGCGTGACGGCCGACCCCGCCACGAGGGACGCGGCCAGATACGACGTCGCCAGCAGCACCGGCTTGCCGTCGAGTACGAAGCGGCGGTTGCGCACGCAGACCGCGTCGCCGACCTTGAGCCCCAGGACGGCTGCGATGTCCTCGCGCGCCTTCTCCTCGGTGACCTCGACCTGGTCGACGACGAGTTCCCGGCCCTCGGTGTCGGCCGCCCAGATCGACTGTCCGTTGCCCCACCGGCTGCCGGCCACCCGCTGAATCCCACGCCGCCGCAGCGGTCGGAACGAGCGGACGAAGACGCCCGCGCCCTTGCGGGACTCGGCGATCCCCTCACTCTGGAGCACCCCGAGCGCCTGCCGCGCGGTCATCCGCGCCACCTCGTAGGTGGCCATCAGGTCGTTCTCCCCAGGGAGCCGATCGCCGGGGCCGTACTCCCCGCGCTGGATCGCCTCGCGCAGTGCGCCGGCGATCCGCTGGTACTTGGGCCGGTGATGTCCGCCCGCGTTGCTCATACGGCTTCGTCCTCTCCTCTCTAGACAGCATAGGGGCCGGCTGTTGGAGCGCCTGTTCGGGCTGCTCGCTTCCGATGGGCTTGCCGAGCGGACGCGGCTCACCCACAGGTGGCCCCTGTCCGCGGTGTCCGCGCGGAGGGAAGAGATCGTGCACAAGTCACCTGGTCGGCGGGTCGCAAGGACTTCGGCCCCCGACCGCCGCCCGATCGGCACCCTGCCCGTTGCCGGGCTCGTGCCGTTCATCGCGTCCTGGTCCTCGGAGTCGGCGGCGCAGCCCGAAGTCACCATGCGTCGCGGACGGTTGGCGTATCTCAAGGAGCGCCCGTACGACCGGGACAGCAACGGCATCCTGTGGCGCCGAGTGCCGAGCACTCCCGGCAAGGGCAAGCCGCAGTACGGCAAGGTGCACTTCGCGCGTCAGCGATACACGGCGGTGCGCGTCCGCCGCTACGCGCTCAGTGGCGTGCACGGCGTGCTGTACCGGCCCGGATTTCCACGGCCCGTGCCGCACGACGTGGGCGGCATGGACTTCGGTGACGACCGCATGCCGTGGATGCAGGCCGCCCAGCTCATGATGCGCTTGGACGACTTCCGGCCGGTGGACCTCGAGACGGAGTACGGGGCCTGCGGGGTTGGGCGTTGGACGCCCACCGATCAGGACGGCGTCCCCTCGGAGACCTGACCGCCGGCCCTCACCCGGCGGGCGCGCTCGGGTGAAGGGGGCCGGGGGGCGTCGGAAGGGAGACGTCACTCCCAGCGGAAGAAGCGGGCCGCCGCCGCGAGGCCGACGACGGACCACACCGCGAGGATGCCGAGGTCGGACCAGGGGATGCCGGCGCCGTTCTGGAGGACGTCGCGCAGGCCGTCGGAGAGTGCCGAGATCGGCAGGAGCTTGAGGACGTCCTGGACGCCGCCGGAGAACTTGGACATCGGGACGATCACGCCGCCGCCGACCAGCAGGAGGAGGAAGACGAGGTTCGCGGCGGCGAGGGTGGCCTCGGCCTTGAGGGTGCCGGCCATGAGCAGGCCGAGCCCGGAGAACGCGGCGGTGCCGAGCAGGAGGAGGAGCAGGACGGCGGCGGGGTCGCCGTGCGGCGACCAGCCGAGGGCGAAGGCGATCACCACCAGCAGGGCGACCTGGAGCGCCTCGGTGACCAGCACCGAGCAGGTCTTCGCGGTCATCAGCGCCCAGCGCGGCAGCGGCGAGGCGCCGAGGCGCTTGAGCACGCCGTAGCGGCGCTCGAAGCCCGTCGCGATCGCCTGGCCGGTGAACGCCGTGGACAGCACGGCGAGCGCGAGGATGCCGGGGGCGAGGAAGTCCACGGACTTGCCGGGGCCGGTGTCCACGATGTCCACCGCGCTGAAGAGCACCAGCAGCAGGGCCGGGATCACCACGGTGAGCAGGAGCTGCTCGCCGTTGCGCAGCAGCATCTTCGTCTCCAGCAGCGCCTGCGCCCGGATCATCCGGGGCAGCGGTGCCGCGCCGGGCGCGGGGGCGAAGACGCCGGCGCCTTCGCCCTCGCCGGTGACGTGCGCGGTGTCGGTGGTGACGCTCATACCCGCAGCTCCCTGCCGGTCAGTTCCAAGAAGACGTCCTCCAGGGTGCGCCGCTCCACCGCGAGGTGGTCGGGCATGACGCCGTGCTGGGCGCACCAGGAGGCGACGGTGGCCAGCAGTTGCGGGTCCACCGTGCCCTCGATGCGGTACGAGCCGGGGGAGAGCTCGCCGGCGCGGGTGTCGGGGGGCAGGGCGTTGAGCAGTGAGGCGAGGTCCAGGGCGGGGCGGCCGGTGAAGCGCAGGGTGTTCTCGGCGCCGCCGCGGCACAGCTCCTCGGGGCTGCCGGCGGCGATCGAGCGGCCGGCGTCGATGATCACCACCTGGTCGGCGAGTTGCTCGGCCTCGTCCATGAAGTGGGTGGTGAGCACCACGGTGACGCCGTCGGCGCGCAGTTCGCGGACCAGGTCCCAGGTGGCGTGCCGGGCCTGCGGGTCCAGGCCGGCGGTGGGCTCGTCGAGGAAGACCAGTTCGGGGCGGCCGACCACCGCCATGGCCAGCGCCAGGCGCTGCTGCTGGCCGCCGGACAGCCGCCGGTAGGTGGTGCGGCCGCAGCCGTCCAGGCCGAGTCGCTCGATGAGCAGCGCCGGGTCGACGGGGTGGGCGTGGAGGGTCGCCGCGTGCCGCAGCATCTCCTCGGCGTGGGCGCCCGGGTAGACGCCGCCGGACTGGAGCATCACGCCGATCCGCGGCCGCAGTTCACCGCCCTGGGTGACCGGGTCGAGGCCGAGGACGCGGGCGGTGCCGCCGTCGGGCCGCCGGTAGCCCTCGCAGACTTCGACGGTGGTGGTCTTGCCCGCGCCGTTGGGGCCGAGCACGGCGGTGACGGAGCCGCGCGGCACGGTCAGGTCGAGGCCGTCGACCGCGGTCCTGGTGCCGTACCGCTTGACCAGACCGGTCACCTCGACCGCGGACTCGTTTCGCATGGCGACGAGTCTAGGGAGCGCGGAGGGGCGCCACGGCGGCAGGGCGGAACCCGGACGGTCCGGGGCCGTGCCGGGCCCGGAAGTGAGGTGACCCTAAGTGATGTAGCCCACCGTGCAGGTGAAGGGCCGAGCTTGCCCCTGCCCGCCGAATTAAGCAACAATGGCGTTGTGAAATACGTAGGCGGTGCTGCCCGCGCGGCGGCGGAGGAGCAGACGACCGGTGAGCGGCGCACCCGCAACCGCGTCGCCAGCTCCATCCTGGGCCACGGGCCCTCCACCGCCGCGGACCTCGCCGAGCGGCTGGGCCTCACCCAGGCGGCGGTGCGCCGTCACTTGGACGCGCTCGTCGCGGAGAACATCGTGGAAGCCCGCGATCAGCGGGTCTACGGCAGCCGCGGCCGCGGCCGCCCCGCGAAGGTCTTCGCGCTCACCGACTGCGGCCGGGACGCCTTCGACCAGGCATACGACCAGCTCGCCGCGGACGCCCTGGGCTGGATCGCCCAGTCCGCCGGCGGCGGAGAGCAGGGCGAGGCCGCGGTCACCGCGTTCGCGCGGGCCCGGGTCGCCGCCCAGGCCGAGCGGTACCGCGAGCTGATCGACGCCGCCGCGCCCGACGAGCGGGCCCAGGCGCTGGCCCGCGCCCTGACCGCGGACGGGTACGCTGCAACAGCGCGGAGCGCCCCCGGCCCGGCCGGGGAGCAGCTGTGCCAACACCACTGCCCGGTGGCTCACGCCGCCGAGCAGTACCCGCAGCTCTGCGAGGCGGAGGCCGAGGTCTTCTCCCGCCTGCTCGGGACCCACGTCCAGCGGCTTGCCACCATCGCGCACGGCGACGGGGTGTGCACCACGTTCATCCCGCAGGCCCACCAGGGCCGGCCCGCCGCGGCACCCGAGGAACCGGCAGCACCCGCACCACCCGTACGACCACCCGCAGCACCACCCGATCCGGCCGCGAAGTCCGCGTCCCCCGCAGGACCCGCGGCCCCGGTATCGGCAGCAGGACCCGCAGAATTCGCAGAACCCGCAGTACCCACACGCACAGACCACGCACCAGTCAGCACGTCCGGGAGGAACCCCGCATGACTGCTCCCACGGAGACCACTCACCCGGAGCTCGAAGGCATCGGCACCTACGAGTACGGCTGGGCCGACTCCGACACCGCCGGCGCCGCCGCCAAGCGCGGTCTGTCGGAGGAGGTCGTCCGCGACATCTCCGGCAAGAAGTCCGAGCCGGAGTGGATGCTGAAGATGCGGCTGAAGGGGCTGCGGCTGTTCGGCAAGAAGCCGATGCCGACCTGGGGCTCCGACCTCACCGGCATCGACTTCGACAACATCAAGTACTTCGTGCGGTCCACGGAGAAGCAGGCGGAGTCCTGGGAGGACCTGCCCGAGGACATCAAGAACACCTACGACAAGCTCGGCATCCCGGAGGCGGAGAAGCAGCGCCTGGTCGCCGGCGTCGCCGCCCAGTACGAGTCCGAGGTCGTCTACCACCAGATCCGCGAGGACCTGGAGGAGCAGGGCGTCATCTTCCAGGACACCGACACCGCGCTGCGCGAGCACCCGGAGCTGTTCCAGGAGTACTTCGGCACCGTCATCCCGGCCGGCGACAACAAGTTCGCCTCGCTGAACACCGCGGTGTGGTCCGGCGGCTCGTTCATCTACGTGCCGAAGGGCGTGCACGTGGAGATCCCGCTGCAGGCGTACTTCCGGATCAACACCGAGAACATGGGCCAGTTCGAGCGGACCCTGATCATCGTCGACGAGGACGCGTACGTCCACTACGTCGAGGGCTGCACCGCGCCGATCTACAAGTCGGACTCGCTGCACTCCGCGGTGGTCGAGATCATCGTGAAGAAGGGCGGCCGCTGCCGCTACACGACCATCCAGAACTGGTCGAACAACGTCTACAACCTGGTCACCAAGCGCGCCGTCGCCTACGAGGGCGCGACCATGGAGTGGGTCGACGGCAACATCGGCTCCAAGGTGACCATGAAGTACCCGGCGGTCTACCTGATGGGCGAGCACGCCAAGGGCGAGACGCTCTCCATCGCCTTCGCCGGCGAGGGCCAGCACCAGGACGCGGGCGCCAAGATGGTGCACATGGCGCCGAACACCTCGTCCAACATCGTCTCCAAGTCGGTGGCGCGCGGCGGCGGCCGGACCTCCTACCGCGGCCTGATCGAGATCGGCGAGGGCTCCTCCGGCGCGAAGTCCAACGTGCTGTGCGACGCCCTGCTGGTCGACACGATCTCCCGCTCCGACACGTACCCGTACGTGGACGTGCGCGAGGACGACGTGTCGATGGGCCACGAGGCGACCGTCTCCAAGGTCTCCGACGACCAGCTCTTCTACCTGATGAGCCGCGGGATGACCGAGTTCGAGGCCATGGCGATGATCGTGCGCGGCTTCGTCGAGCCGATCGCCAAGGAGCTGCCGATGGAGTACGCCCTCGAACTGAACCGGCTGATCGAGCTGCAGATGGAAGGCGCGGTCGGCTGACCCGGTTCACTCCGGCGCCCCGCCTTCCCGCACCGATCGAAGCAATCCAAGAGGAGCAGCAGTACACCCATGGCCGAGAACACCCCTGCGGGCAGCACCACGGACGGTGCCATCACGGTGGGGCAGCCGACCGAGCAGCCCGCCGACGCCCGGGTCAGCGCCGCCCCGTCCTACGACGTGGCCGACTTCCCCGTGCCGAACGGGCGCGAGGAGGAATGGCGCTTCACGCCGCTGGCGCGGCTGCGCGGGCTGCATGACGGCACCGCGGAGGCGACCGGCTCGCTGCGGGTCGAGGTGACCGCGCCCGACGGCGTCGTCGTGCAGACCGTGGACCGCACCGACCCGCGGGTCGGCAAGGCCGGCAAGCCGGTGGACCGGGTCGCCGCCCAGGCGTTCAGCGCCTTCGAGAAGGCGTCGGTGGTCAGCGTCCCCAAGGACACCGTGCTCACCGAGCCGATCCGGATCTCCGTGCACGGCGAGGGCGGCGTCGCCTACGGCCACCAGGTCGTGGAGGTCGGCGCGTTCGCCGAGGCCGTGGTGGTGCTGGACCACACCGGTGACACCACCCTCGGCGCCAACGTCGAGTTCCTGATCGGCGACGGCGCCAAGCTCACCGTGGTGTCCGTCCAGGACTGGGCCGACACCGCCGTGCACGCCGCCCAGCACACCGCGCTGGTCGGCCGTGACGCGAGCTTCAAGTCCGTCGTCGTCACCTTCGGCGGCGACCTGGTCCGGCTGCACCCCCGGGTCGTCTACGGCGCCCCCGGCGGCGAGGCCGACCTGTTCGGGCTGTACTTCACCGACCGCGGCCAGCACCAGGAGCACCGCCTGTTCATCGACCACGACACGCCGCACTGCCGGTCCAACGTGGCGTACAAGGGCGCGCTCCAGGGCCAGGACGCGCACGCGGTGTGGATCGGCGACGTGCTGATCCGGGCCGCGGCCGAGGGCACCGACACCTACGAGCTGAACCGGAACCTCGTCCTCACCGACGGCGCCCGGGTCGACTCGGTGCCGAACCTGGAGATCGAGACCGGCGAGATCGTCGGCGCCGGACACGCCTCCGCGACCGGCCGGTTCGACGACGAGCAGCTCTTCTACCTGATGAGCCGCGGTATCCGCACCGAGGACGCCCGCCGCCTGGTGGTACGCGGCTTCTTCGGCGAGCTGGTCCAGCAGATCGGACTGCCCGACCTGGAGGAGCGGCTGATGGCGAAGATCGACGCGGAACTGGAGGCGGCGGTCGGATGACCAGCACCGTGCCCTTCGTCCGCGCCTGCGCGCTCAGCGAGTTGGAGGACGACACCCCGCGCCGGGTCGAGATCGACGGCGTGCCGATCTCGGTGGTCCGCACCGAGGGCGAGGTGTTCGCGATCAACGACATCTGCTCGCACGCCAACGTCTCGCTCTCCGAGGGCGAGGTGGAGGACTGCCAGATCGAGTGCTGGCTGCACGGCTCCAGCTTCGACCTGCGCACCGGCAAGCCCTCCGGACTGCCCGCCACGCGGCCCGTCCCCGTATACCCCGTCAAGATCGTTGGGGACGACGTGCTCGTCTCCGTCACCCAGGAGTCCTGAGTCACCCATGGCCACGCTTGAAATCCACGACCTGCACGTCACCGTCGAAGCCGACAACGCCACCAAGGAAATCCTCAAGGGCGTCGACCTCACCGTGAAACAGGGCGAGACCCACGCCATCATGGGCCCCAACGGCTCCGGCAAGTCCACCCTGGCCTACTCCCTGGCCGGGCACCCCAAGTACACCGTCACCGGCGGCACCGTCACCCTCGACGGTGAGGACGTGCTGGCGATGACCGTCGACGAGCGGGCCCGGGCCGGCGTCTTCCTCGCCATGCAGTACCCGGTCGAGATCCCCGGGGTGTCGGTCTCCAACTTCCTGCGCACCTCTGCCACCGCCATCCGCGGCGAGGCCCCCAAGCTGCGGACCTGGGTGAAGGAGGTCCGGGAGACCATGGAACACCTGCACATGGACCCCGCCTTCGCCGAGCGCAACGTCAACGAGGGCTTCTCCGGCGGCGAGAAGAAGCGCCACGAGATCCTCCAGCTCGAACTGCTCAAGCCGAAGATCGCGATCCTCGACGAGACCGACTCCGGCCTCGACGTCGACGCCCTGCGGATCGTCTCCGAAGGCGTCAACCGGGTCCGCGAGCGGGGCGAGGTCGGCACCCTGCTGATCACGCACTACACGCGCATCCTGCGCTACATCAAGCCCGACTTCGTGCATGTCTTCTCGGCCGGCCGGATCGTCGAGTCCGGCGGCGCCGAGCTCGCCGACAAGCTGGAGGAAGAGGGCTACGAGTCCTACGTGAAGGGTGGCGCTGCCGCGTGACATCGACCTCGCCGATCGGCAGGGTGCCGGCCGGCCTCCTCGACACCGAGGCGATCCGCAAGGACTTCCCGATCCTGGACCGCCTGGTCCACGACGACCGCCGCCTGGTCTACCTCGACAACGCGGCCACCTCGCAGAAGCCGCGCCAGGTGCTGGACACCCTCAGCGCCTACTACGAGCAGTCCAACGCCAACGTGCACCGCGGCGTCCACGTGCTCGCCGAGGAGGCCACCGCGCTGTACGAAGGCGCCCGCGACAAGGTCGCCGCCTTCATCAACGCGCCCAGCCGCGACGAGGTGATCTTCACCAAGAACGCGTCGGAGTCGCTGAACCTGGTGGCGAACATGCTGGGATGGGCCGACGAGCCCTACCGGGTGGACGGCGACACCGAGATCGTCATCACGGAGATGGAGCACCACTCCAACATCGTGCCGTGGCAGCTGCTCTCGCAGCGCACCGGCGCCAAGCTGAAGTGGTTCGGCCTCACCGACGACGGCCGGCTCGACCTGTCCGACATCGAGCAGGTGATCACCGAGAAGACGAAGATCGTCTCCTTCGTGCTGGTCTCCAACATCCTCGGCACCGTCAACCCGGTCGAGGCGATCGTGCGCCGCGCCCAGCAGGTCGGCGCGCTCGTCCTGATCGACGCCTCCCAGGCCGCCCCGCACATGCCGCTGGACGTCCAGGCGCTCGGCGCGGACTTCGTCGCCTTCACCGGCCACAAGATGCTCGGCCCGACCGGCATCGGCGTGCTGTGGGGCCGCCAGGAGCTGCTGGAGGACCTGCCGCCCTTCCTCGGCGGCGGCGAGATGATCGAGACCGTCTCGATGCACTCCTCCACCTACGCGCCCGCGCCGCACAAGTTCGAGGCCGGCACCCCGCCGATCGCCCAGGCGGTCGGCCTCGGCGCGGCCGTGGACTACCTCAGCGCGCTCGGCATGGAGAACGTCGCCGCGCACGAGCACGCGATCACCGAGTACGCCCTGACCCGGCTGCTGGACGTGCCCGATCTGCGGATCATCGGCCCGACCACCGGCGAGGACCGCGGCGCGGCGATCTCCTTCACGCTCGGCGACATCCACCCGCACGACGTCGGTCAGGTGCTGGACGAACAGGGCATCGCGGTCCGGGTCGGCCACCACTGCGCCCGCCCGGTGTGCCTGCGGTACGGAATTCCCGCGACCACCCGAGCGTCGTTCTATCTGTACTCCACTCCGGCCGAGGTCGACGCCCTGGTCGAGGGGTTGGAGCAGGTCCGGAACTTCTTCGGCTGATGGTGGTGCTGCTGTGAAACTCGACTCGATGTACCAGGACGTGATCCTGGACCACTACAAGCACCCGCACGGCCGCGGTCTGCGCGACGGCCAGGCCGAGGTGCACCACGTCAACCCCACCTGCGGCGACGAGATCACGCTGCGGGTGCGGCTGGACGGCAGTGTCATCGGCGATGTCTCCTACGAGGGCCAGGGCTGCTCGATCAGCCAGGCCAGCGCCTCGGTGCTCAACGAGCTGCTGGTCGGCAAGGAGCTGGCCGAGGCGCAGAAGATCCAGGAGACCTTCCTGGAGCTGATGCAGTCCCGCGGCCGGATCGAGCCCGACGACGCGATGGAGGAGGTGCTGGAGGACGCGGTCGCGTTCGCCGGCGTCTCCAAGTACCCGGCGCGCGTGAAGTGCGCCCTGCTGAGCTGGATGGCCTGGAAGGACGCCACCGCCCAGGCGCTGGCCGAAGGGAAGCCCGTATGACGAACAACACCGTGCCCAACGGCCTGAGCACCACCCCGGCCTCCGAGGAGGAGGTGCGCGAGGCGCTCTACGACGTCGTCGACCCCGAACTGGGCATCGACGTGGTCAACCTCGGCCTGATCTACGGCATCCACATCGACGACACCAACACCGCCACCCTCGACATGACCCTCACCTCGGCGGCCTGTCCGCTGACCGACGTCATCGAGGAGCAGGCGCAGACCGCCACCGAGGGCATCGTGCGCGAGCTGAAGATCAACTGGGTCTGGATGCCGCCGTGGGGCCCGGACAAGATCACCGACGACGGCCGCGAGCAGTTGCGCGCCCTGGGCTTCAACGTCTGAGCCGAGGGACCGCCGTTCCGGATCTCCGCCGCCGACGGGCGGCCACCGCGTGAGCACGCGGTGGCCGCCCGTCGGCGTTGCGGCGGGGCACCGGAGCGGCCATGGAGCGGACGCCGGACCAGCCACTTCCGTGATGATTGTCGGGTGAATGTCGCGGCGGATGACCCGTTGTGTCCCCGGGGAGTAACGGCTCGCCGACGACCGCTGACATCGCCGGTTCTGTGGGTACACGATCATCGAAGGCGCATCACCCGCCTCAGTGATCGCACAGGAAAGGCAAGGACTATGCGTACCAGGACCGTCCGGACCGGAACACTCGTCGTCATGCTCGCCACCGCCGGCCTCGCGCTCGCGGCGTGCGGACCGGACGACAGCAACGCGTCCGACTCCTCCTCGGCCTCGTCGTCCTCCGCCACCTCGGCGCCGTCCGGGACGTCGTCCGGTACGTCGTCCGCGCCCGGCGACGACTCGGCGGGCGGCGAGACGGCGAACCCGGCCACCGTCGGCGGCACGTCATCGGGGTCCGGCGGGTCGGGCGGGTCCGGCAGCACCGCGTCGGCCGGCACCTCCGTGCCCGACTGCACCACCAACCAGCTGTCGGCCACCGTCGGCGACTTCTCGGCCGGCGCCGGGACCGCCGGCTTCCAGATCGTCTTCCAGAACACCGGCTCCTCGCCGTGCACCCTCTCCGGCTACCCCGGTGTCTCCTTCGTGAAGATCCACAACATCCAGCTCGGCAAGGCGGCCGCGCGCACGAGCGACACCCCCGCCACCAGGGTCACGCTGATCCCCGGCGCCCACGCGTACGCCGACGCGCTGAGTGTCAACGGCCAGAGCGGCTACTCCGCCGCGCAGTGCGACCTGACCACGGTGCCGACCCTGCGGGTCTACCCGCCGAACCAGAAGGAGTCCCTCAACATCCCCTGGAACCGGCAGGAGTGCGTCGGCTCCTCGATCCAGAACCTGCGGGTCGGCGCGGTGCACGGCAACAAGTAGCCGCCGTGGCGGCTCCATCCGCCGGGCGAGGAGGTGTGGTCGGACCCCTTGGCGGTGTCAACGCGGGCTGCTAGCTTCCACGTTGACACTTTGACAACGTTGCCATCATGCGTCACGGCACCGTCGGTGCGTCGATCCGGCGTGCCCGGGATGCCGGACGGCGGTGGGCGGCAGCGTTCCGTGCAGCGTGCCGCGCGGTGGTGGCGCGCGGGCGTGAAGGGAGTGGACGCCATGGACTCGGGTGCGGCCGCGGAAGAGCCGGGACGGGAAGCGGGGCGGCAGGCGCGGCGCCTCACCAGACGCGGCGTCCTGGGGACCGCCGGCACCGGCATCGTGGCGGGCACGCTCGCCGCTGCCGGCCTGGGCGGTCTGGGGACGGTCGAGGCACACGCCGACTCCCCTGCGCAGGGCGGCGGTTCGGGGTCCCCGGCTTCGGGGACGGGCGGCGCGCGGATCGGCTACACCCTGCCGACCCTGACCTTCGGCGACTCCTCGACCCAGCAACTGGTCGGCACCGCCTACGAGTCGGCGCTGACCGACCTGTTCGGCATCAACACCGCCTACGCGGACCCCGGGACGTATGACGCGGCCGGGCTGGTGACGTATCCCAGCGGTTCGTTCATCCGGGCCGGCGGCGGGTATCCGCTGCCGCAGCGGTGGACGCGCGACGCGGCGGTCAACGCGTGGAACGCGGCGAGCCTGCTCGGTCCGGTGATCGGCCGCAACACCCTGTGGTCCGTGGTGGAGCGGGCGGACGCCGGCCTCATCGTGCAGCAGGACAACCAGTGGTGGGACCAGGTGGTCTGGGTGCTCGGCGCCTGGAACCACTACCTGGTCACCGGCGACCGGGAGTTCCTGGCCGACGCGTACGCCACGGCCGCGCACACCCTGGCCGCCCGCAAGGCGAAGAACCTCAACGCCGACTTCGGCCTCTACCAGGGCCCATCGTTCATGAACGACGGCATCGCCGGCTACCCGGCGCCGCCGTGGACCACCGGGGTCGACTCGTCGTTCGTGCTGGACTATCCGCACACCGACGAGTTGATGTGCCTGTCCACCAACTGCCTCTACTACGGGGCCTACCGGGCGGCCGGGGAGATGGCGCAGACGCTGGGGCACCCGGCGGACGCCGCCGCCCACCGCGCCGCCGCCCAGGCCGTGCGGGAGGCGATCGACACGCACCTGTGGCGCGAGGACGCCGGGACGTACGGCTACTTCGTGCACGGCCAGGACGCTTCGGCGGGCCGGCTGGACACCTCCCAGGAGGGCGCGGGCCTGGCGTTCGCGGTGCTGCTCGGGGTGGCCGACGCCGACCGTGCGCGCCGGGTGGTGGGGGCCGCGCACTGGCAGCCGCACGGCATCGTGAACGTGTGGCCGCACTTCGAGCGGTTCAGCGACGACAAGCCCGGACGGCACAACGTCCTCGTGTGGCCCATGGTCCACTCGATGTTCGGCCACGCCGCGGCCGCCGTGGGGCGGGCGGACCTGTTCGCCCGGGCGGTGGGGGAGCTGGCCGCGCTGGTGCGGGGCAGCGACAACAGCTTCTACGAGCTGTACGACTCGCTGTCGGGCGCGGTGGACGGCGGCTGGCAGACCGGTGGCGACGGCACCGCCTCCCACTTCACCTCGCAACCCGACCAGGCGTGGTCGGCGACGGGATACCTGCGGATGATCCTCGCCGGGCTGTTCGGGGTGGACTGCACCGAGCAGGGCCTGCGGCTGTCCCCGACCCTGCCGGACGGCTGGGGGCCGGTGACGCTCGGCGGGCTGCCGTACCGCGGCGCGACCGTCGACATCACGCTCAAGGGGGCCGGTACCCGCGTGCGCGCGTGCACCGTGGACGGCCGCCGCGCGGCGCCGCTCGTGCCGGCCGGCGCCACCGGCCACCACACGGTGGAGATCACCCTCGGCGGTTGACGGCCGCCCACCCGTTCTCCCGCGCACCGGGTGCGTCAGGCCCCGGTGCGCGGCGAGTCAGCCCAACAGAGCACAGCGCGCAGGGTCCTTGGAGCCGCGGTGCGGCTCCCTACGGTGGGAGGTGGCGTGGGAATGTCGCGCAGGATCAGCGAAAGCGAAAGCGGGAGCGGGAGCGGGAGCGGGAGCGGGAGCGGGAGCGGGAGGCCGGCGGTCGGGCGGCGGCGGGCGCTGCTGCCCGTCGGGATCGCGGCGGCGGTCGCGGCGGTGGCGGTGTTCCTGGCCCCCGCGGCGGTCGCCGCAGCGCCGGCGACGCCCTCGGGTACAACGGCGGCGGGCACGACGGCCGCCGCCGCGGCGGACGACGCCGGGCTGAACTACGTGGCCATGGGCAGCTCCTTCGCCGCCGGGCCGGGCATCCCGCCGGCCCAGACCGGCACGGGAGCGGCCGCCTGCGCCCGGTCGCAGAACAACTACGCGAGCGTGCTGGCCCGGGACATCGGCGCGAACCTCACCGACGCCTCGTGCAGCGGCGCGACGACCGCGAACGTGCTGACCACCGGCCAGGCCGGGCAGCCGCCGCAGATCGACGCGGTCACCAGCGCCACCCAGCTCGTCACCGTCACCATCGGCGGCAATGACGTGGACTACCTGGGCAGCATCGACGCGTACTCCTGCCAGACCAGCGGCGGGTCGAACTGCGGGAGCGTGGACCAGGGTTCGATCGACCAGACCTTCGGGGTGCTGGCCGGGCGGATCGAGAACGTGGTCGACGCGGTGCACGCCACCGCGCCCCAGGCGAAGGTGCTGCTGGTCGACTACTTCACCATCCTGCCGGACTCCGGTGTCTGCACCGGGGTGCCGCTCACCGCCGACCAGGCCGCGTACGAGCGCAGCATCGCCTCCCGGCTGGTCGACGCGACGAGCACCGCGGCGACCGCGACGGGCGCGACGCTGGTGGACCTCGCCGCCGCGAGTCACGGCCACGACGCGTGTGCGGCCGTCCCGTGGGTGGAGACGTACACGCCCGCGGCGGGCCGCTCGCAGTACCACCCGAACGAGGCCGGGATGAGCGGCGCGGCCGCGCTGGTGGAGTCCGCGCTGGCGTCCGGCGGGCAGACCCGTACCGGCCCCGTCACCTCCGGCATCCCGGGCAAGTGCGTGGATGTCGCCAACTCCGGGACCACCGACGGCACGCACGTGCAGCTGTGGGGCTGCAACGGCACCGGCGCGCAGAACTGGACGGTCGTGCCGGGCGAGGGCGGCACGTTGCGCGCGCTGGGCGGCTGCCTGGACGTGAGCGGGAGCGGTACCGTCGCCGGCACGCTGGTGCAGTGGTGGCAGTGCAACGGCAGCGGTGCGCAGCGCTGGCTGGCCGGGGCGAACGGCTCGCTGGTCAACCCGGAGTCCGGGCGCTGCCTGGACGACCCGAACAGTTCGACGGCCGACGGGACGCAGTTGCGGATCTGGGACTGCAACGGAACCGCCGCGCAGAGCTGGACCCTGCCGAGCTGACGGCCCCGGCCCGGCCCGCCGCCGCTGCCCGCCGCCCGTCCGTACGACGTACGACGTGCGCCCGGCGCGGTCCGGCGGGCCGGCCCGTCACGGCGCCCGGTGGAGCACCTTCAGGTAGTCCGCGGCGAACCGTCGCATCGTGTAGCGCTCCAGCGCGCCGGTCCTGGCGCGCCTGCCGAGCTCCCGGCACAGCGCCGGGTCGTCGAGCAGCCGGGTGAGCGCGGTACGCACGCCCGCGAGGTCGGCCGGATCGACGAGCAGGCCGTTGTGCCCGTGCGTGACCTGCAACCGCAGCCCGCCCACGTCGGACGCGACCACCGGGCGGCCCTTGACCATCGCCTCGGTCACGGTGAGCCCGAAGCCCTCCTCCAGGCTCTTCTGCAGGACCACGTCGGCCCTGCGCTGCAAGGCGTTCACCACGAGCGCGTTGCGCTCCGGGTCCCTGAGCGAGATGCACACCAGGTGCACCCGTGCGCGGTCCTCGTCCGGCAGCCCGTTCAGCACGGAGGTCACCTCGGCGAGGACGGCGAGGCCCTCGGGGTCGTCGGCGATCTCCGCCGGCTCGGTGCCCGCGAGCACGACGTGCACGTCCTTCGGGAGGCCCACGACGCAGCGCACCACCCCGGGCATGTCCTTGAGCGGGTCCCAGCGCGACACCTGCAGCACGACCCGCGCGCCGGCCGGCAGCGGCCGGTCCTGCCGGACCGTCACGCCGGCCCCGGCCCGGCCGGTGGTGAGGCCGGTCCCGGCGAGCACCGCGGCGACCTCGTCCCCGGTGAGTTCGCGGTTCTTCGTCGCCGCCGGGTCGACCGCGGGCGGGACCATGAACAGCGCGCGCGTGCGCGGCGGGGCGAACCCGGGCATCGTGGTCACGACGGCGTCCACCGCGGCGAGTTCGGCCGCGAACGCCCGCCACACCGCGCCGGGGCCGCGCTCGGGCGCGACCTCGGCCCCGATGTGGCAGTGCCAGACCACCCGCGCGCCCGCGGCTTTGACCGCCGGGGCCAGCCCGAGCGTCTGCGGGTCGTGCAGGACCACCACGTCGCCCGTGGTCACCCGCCGGGGAGGAGTCGCCCGCGGGACGAATGCCGTTGACGGCCCTCGAAAGAGTTGCGAAAATTATCGCAACTTCACTGTGGAGGCGGTATCCATGACCAGCGGGATCGGCCACGGCGCGCAGGCACGCGCGGACCTTCAGGCGTACGTCGGGGAACTGGCCGCGGCGCTGGTGCCGCACGCGAGCCCGGGAGGCGCGCGGATCGTGCCCGGGGTGAACGTCGCGGCCTACGGCGACGAGGCCGCCGGCCTGGAGGGGTTCGCCCGGCCGCTGTGGGGGCTGGCGCCGCTGGCCGCGGGCGGCGGCGACTTCGCGCACTGGGAGCTGTGGGCCCGCGGGCTGGCCGCCGGCACCGACCCCGAACACCCCGAGTACTGGGGCGACATCGGCGGCTTCGACCAGCGCCAGGTGGAGACCGCCGCGCTCGGCTTCGCGCTCGCGCTGGCCCCCGAGCGCCTGTGGGACCCGCTCGACGGCAAGGCGCGCGACCGGGTCGGCCGCTGGCTGGCCGGGTCGCTGGACCGCGCCACCCCGCCGAACAACTGGAACTTCTTCCCGGTCATGGTGAGCCTCGGCCTGGACCGGGTCGGTTACGCCCACGACCGCGACGCCCGGCACGCCCGCCTGGACGCCCTGGAGACGTACGCCCTCGGCGAGGGCTGGTACAGCGACGGACCCACCCCGCAGCGCGACTACTACATCCCGTGGGCGATGCACTTCTACGGCCTGATCTACGCGGCGCTCGGCGGTCAGGAGGACCCGGCCAGGGCGGAGCGCTTCCGGCAGCGCGCGGCCTCCTTCGCCGCGGACTTCCGGCACTGGTTCGCCGACGACGGCGCCGCGGTGCCCTTCGGCCGCAGCCTCACCTACCGCTTCGCGCAGGGCTCCTTCTGGGGCGCGCTGCCGTACGCGGGGGTGGACGCGCTGTCGTACGGCGAGGTGAAGGGCCTGCTGCTGCGGCACCTGCGCTGGTGGCGGGCCCGGCAGGCGGACATCGCGCCCGGCGGGGTGCTCTCGGTCGGCTACGCCTACCCGCACCCGCTGATGGCCGAGCAGTACAACGCGCCCGGGTCGCCGTACTGGGCGATGAAGGCGTTCCTGCCGCTCGCGCTGCCGGCCGAGCACGACTTCTGGACGGCGGGGGAGGAGCCGCACGCGGCCGAGGTGTCCACCGGGTCGGCCGAGCCGAGCGGGCAGGCCGCCGCGCCGGAGGCGTCCACGCAGCCGCACGCCGGCGCGGTCCTGCTGCGCTCGGGCGGCGACGTGACCCTGCTCAGCGGGCTCCAGCAGGGCACCTGGGCGCGCGCCGGCTCGGCGAAGTACGCCAAGTTCGCCTACTCCACCCGCTTCGGCTTCAGCGTCCCGTCCGGTGAACTCGGCCTGATCCACGGGGCGTACGACTCGGTGCTCGCGGTCAGCGACGACGACCCGGACGCCGAGCCGACGCACTTCCGGGTCCGCGAGGGGAACGCGGAGCCGCGGACCGCGGCCGACGGCACCGTGTCCAGCACCTGGCACCCCTGGCCCGACGTCGAGATCACCACCTGGCTGAGCGCCGCCGCACCCTGGCATCTGCGCACCCACCGCATCCGCACCGCCCGGCCGCTGCACACCGCGGAAGGCGGGTTCGCCGTCGACCGCGACGCCGGGCTGGTGCGGTCCGAGGGCGCGGCGGGCAGCGCGGTGGCGGTGTCCACCGCGGGCGACCTCAGCGGGCTGCGCGACCTCGGCGACGGAGAGGCCCGCACCGGGCAGGTCATCCACACGCTGCCGGGCACCAACCTGCTGGCCCGCCGCACCGCGTTGCCCACGCTCACCGGCCGGTTGGAGCCGGGCGAGCACTGGTTGCGCTGCGCGGTGCTGGGCGCCGGGGCCCGGGGCGCGGCGGCATGGGAGGGGCCGGTGCCGCCGGCCGTCGTCTGACGCCGAGCGGCGAGGCGTACGAACCCCCTTGCCCGCGGCGTGTGTCGGGGCCCGTCGAGCATTCCGGCTCGACGGGCCCCGCGCTGTCCGGTCGGCGGTTCGGCCGGTCGGCGGTTCGCGTTCGGGCGGTTTGGCGTTCGGCGGTTCGGCCCCGCTCAGCCGCGCCGGACCGTGACCGTCCTGCTGCCCGCCGGCACGCCGGTCAGCAGGACGTAACTCCCCTCCCTGCGGGCGGAGTAGAGGCGCGGTGCGCGGTCCCACGCGGTCTTGCCGTCCACCTTCACGATGTAGGACCCGTCGGCCGGCACCGGCACCGCGATCTCGCCGACGGCGCCGCTCGCGGCGGTGACGGTCAGGTCGAACTCGCCGCGGCCGCGGTCCCGCCAGGACACCCCGATCACGCCGGCCGGAGTGGTCAACTGCCCCTCCGCGCGGCCGACTCCGCCCGGGTGCGGGGCGACGCGGTAGCCGGCGGTGCCGCCGTCGTCGGCGGGTGCGATGCCCAGCAGCCGGAAGGTCAGCGCCGAGGTCGGCCCGGTGGACCAGCCGTGGGCGGCGCTCATGTAGGAGCCGGAGTAGTCCGAGCTGCCGTCGGTGCGGTAGCCCTCCCAGAACGTACTGGCCGTGCCCTGGGGCGCGTTGAGCATGTAGCCCCACTCGCGGCGGATCAGGTCGAGCGCGGTGCTGTCGCGGCCGGCCGCGAAGTGCGCGTGCACCTCCATGCCGCCGGGGAAGGGGTGCACCGCCTCGGCGCTCTTCTCCGGGGTGAGCGCGCCGACCGGCGTCCAGCGCGCGCCGAGCGCCTTGCTGACCGCGCTCGCCCGGTCCGCGTCCGGCACCAGCTCGAACCACACGGCCAGCGCGTTGCCGTCCTGCGGGTAGAGCGTGGAGCCGGGCTTGTCGCGGTAGAGACCCGCGCCGCCGTCCCAGTAACCGGCCGCCTCCACCGCGGACTTGAGCTTCGCGGCGGTCGCGGCGCTGCCGGCCGCGGTCGCGGTGTCGCCGGCCGCCCGGGCGAACGGTCCCGCGGTGACCAGCGCGCGGTACATGATGGCGTTGGCCTCGATGTTCTTGCCGTCGGAGTCGGTCCGCGCCCAGTCGGCGCTCGCCGTGACGTCGAGCAGCCCGTCGCTGTCGATCTTGGCGGTGATGTAGTCCAGCGCGGCCTTGTACTTGGGGTAGATCCCGGTCGCCCAACCGGTGTCACCGGTGAACTGCAGGTAGGAGGCGGTGCCGATGAGCGTCCACAGGTGGTACGCGTCGGAGTTGCCGATGAAGTCGACGGCCGGGCCCGCGTAGGGGAGGGCGCCGTTCGCGGCCTGGTGGTTGTAGAGCGTCTGGAGGGAGTCGCGCACGGTCCGCATGTCGCCGAGCGAGACGTAGTCGGTCAGCACGGAGATGCCGAGGTCGCCGGGCCACACGGTACGGTCGCGCTTGGCGCCGTCGACGAGCACGGTGTCGCCGGACTCCCCGATCCGGGCGCCGTTGTTCCAGCCGACCGCGGGCGGGCCCCACACCCGGCCCTGGTTGTTCGCCACGATGTTGGTCTGCACGGTGTAGGCGCCCGCGTACCAGATGCGGGTGAGCAGGTCGTCGTCGCAGGAGAAGTAGTTGGGGTAGGCGCGCAGGTCGGCCGCGTTGGGGGCGAAGGCGATCTCCACGCTGACCCCGGTCAGCTCCACGGCGCCGGCGGTCTGGTTGACGATCGTCAGGTAGCGGAAGCCGCCGCGCAGCTGGCCGGCCGGGTTGTCGGCGGCGTCGGTGCCGGAGACGGGCACGGAGGTCTGGGTGCTGATCCGGCCGGCGGGCTGCGCGGTGTAGCACACCGGGGGCTCGTTGTTGGAGCCGCCGTTGGAGCCGTCGCTCGACGTGGTGCTGACGTAGGTGGACAACTCGCTGTAGGTCAGGCCCACCTTCTGGTCGGCGTCCGAGCCGGCGCCGAGGGTGAGGGTGACGTAGCCGCCGACCTCCTTGCCGAAGTCGAGGGTGACCGAGGAGCCCGCGCCGCTGAGCCTTGTGGCGGCCGAACCGGCCTTGCGCACCAGGTCCTTGGCGTTGCCGACGGTTCCGGTGGTGGCGTGCACCGCGACCGGGGAGACGGTGCGGGTCGCGGGGGAGAGCTTGAAGGCGTCCCACCGGCCGCTCGGAGCGGCGTGCACGCCGGACGCCTTGCCGCCGGCCGCGGACGCGGTGGCCGACGACGCGCTGGCCGGCACAACGCCGTTGCCGCCCGCGGGGGTTGTGCCGGCCGCGGCTTCGGGCGCCGCCGCCTCGGCCGGCACGCCGCGCATCGCCGCGGCGGCGACCACCGAGGCGGCGCCCGCGCGGAGGAGCATCCTCCGCTTCGGCCCGGCGCCCGGTTCCGTGCTGTTCGACATGGTTCGCTCCTGTCGGGGCGCTGAGGTGGCCCGAGGGGGTCCCGGATGCGGTCGCGGTCCGCGATCGACGCACCGGATTGAAATGATTCAGCTCTGATCGGTGGACACGCTATCCACGGTGCACCGGCACGGCAACAGTCGTGCGGCGACCAGTTTTCGGACAACTCGCGGGATCGGCAGGGAACTTACTGCCGCAATACCGCCTGAATCCGATCGCCGGGTTTCCTCGCCCCGTACCGATCCGTGTCCGCACCCTTGTCCCTGGGGCGGGATTACCGGTAGGACGTGGCCTCGCGCATGAAACGTTATGGTTCCCAGAGTGGTCCCAGTGGGGAGACACCGCATGACCGTGTTCGGACGTCGAAGAGGCCACAGGAGACGGGCGGCGGTGCTCGCCGCACTCGTCGCGACCGCGCTGGCCGTACCCACCGCCGCGTCGGCGCGAGCGCCGGGCGGGCAGTCGGGCGGACCCTCGTCCGGGCACGGCTCCGGCGGGCCGCTCGCTCCGGTCGGGCTGCGCGCCGACGGCCAGGCGTCGGACGCGCTGACCGACGCCGCCCACCCGTCGTTCGCCTGGACGGTGCGTGACACCGGCCGGGCCGAGGCCCAGACCGGCTACGAACTCCGGGTCGCGCCCGCCCGGAACGGCGGAAAGCCCGCGGCGGGAGGGAGTTGGGACTCCGGCCGGGTCAGGTCCGCCGACTCCACCGCCGTCTCCTACGCCGGTCCCGCGCTCGCCGCCGACCGGACGTACACCTGGACGGTCAGGACCTGGAACAAGGAGGGCGCCGCGTCCCCCTGGTCGGCCCCCGCCTCCTTCGACACCGGGCTGCTGAACGCCACCGACTGGTCGGCCTGGTGGCTGCGCACCGACGACGGCGCGCTGACCCGCGGCGACTTCACGGTGGCCAAGCCGGTCGCCCGGGCCCGGCTGTACTTCGGCGCGCAGGGCATCGTGGAACCGCACCTCAACGGCGCCCGCGTGCAACCCTCCGAGGTCCTCGACTCCTCGGTCACCGACTACAGCTCACGCGTGCTCTACCGCGACCTCGACGTCACCAGGCAACTGCGCCAGGGCGCCAACACCCTCGGATTCATGGCGGGCAAGGGCCAGTTCAGCGGCCGGCCGGTCTTCGTCGCCCAACTCGACCTCACCTACACCGACGGCTCCACCGCCACCTTCGGCACCAGCCCGTCATGGCAGAGCACCGCGGGCCCGGTGACCGGTGACGACTTCTGGTACGGCGAGACCTACGACGCCCGCAAGGCCGCGCCCGGTTGGGACGCGCCCGGCCACGACGACAGCGGCTGGACGGCCGCGCACGCGCTCTTCCCGGTCGCGCACCCGGTGAGCCTGGCCCAGGGCAAGCCGGTCACCGCGCTGGACACCACGACCACCGCCGGCTGGTCACCGGCCGCCCTCACCGACGGGATCGACAACTCCGTCGACGCCTCCGAGGGCTACCACTCGAAGATCGAGACGACCGCCGACACCACCAAGTGGGTGCAGACCGACCTCGGTTCCGAGCAGCGGCTGCGCACCCTCACCCTCTTCCCGGCCCGTCCCACCAACGACACGGCCGGCGACCTGGTCGGCGCGGGTTTCCCGGTCCGCTACAAGGTCGAGGTCAGCGACGACCCGACCTTCGCCACGGCGACCACCGTCGCCGACCGCACCGGCGCCGACCAGGCCAACCCCGGCACCTCGCCGGTCACCCTCAGTACCGACACCACCGCCCGCTACGTCCGGGTCACCGCCACCAAGTTGCCCTGCAACGCGGCCGGTTGCACCTTCCGGCTGGCCGAACTCGGCGTCTACGGCGCCCACCCCGCGACCGGCTACGACGCCATGACCGCGCTCCGGGCCGACGTGACACCCCCGACCCGCGTCGTACAGACCGTCACCCCGGTCAAGGAGACCCGCCCCGCGGCGGGCGAGCGCGTCTACGACTTCGGCCAGAACCGCACCGGTTGGGTCACCATCAAGGCCGCCCAGCCCGCGGGCACCACCGCGACCCTCACCCAGGGCGAGATCCTGGACGCGAGCGGCCAGGTGACGACCTCCAACATCAGCTTCTCCGCCTCCGACCCGCCCCGGCAGACCAACCGCTACACCTTCGCCGGCACCGGCACCGAGACGTACGCCCCGCACTTCACCTACGCCGGCTTCCGCTACGCGGAGCTGACCGGCCTGCCCGACGACGCCCAGGTCACCGTGACCGCGCAGGTCGTCCACTCCGACGTCCCCACCACCGGGCAGTTCAGCACGTCGAACCCGCTGCTCGACAAGATCCAGGACGCGGTCGCCCAGACCCAGCTCAACGACCTGGAGTCCATCCCGATGGACTGCCCGACCCGCGAGCGGCACGGCTGGCTCGGCGACGCGGGCGACACCGACCAGGAGGCGATGAGCAACTACGACATGCAGGCGTTCTACGCCAAGTGGCTCGGTGACATCGCTACCAGCGCCAACGCCGACGGCAGCATCCCGTCCGTGGCACCCGCCAACGGCGGTCAGGGCTCCTGGGCCACCGACCCGGCCTGGGGCACCGCCTACCCGCAGATCATCTGGGACACCTACACGCAGTACGGCGACAAGCAGCCCATCACCGCCAACTACTCGCAGGTCAAGGCGTGGGTCGACTACCTCGGCACGATCAGCGACGCCGACCACGTGGTGGTGGACTCCCCGACCTCGTGGGGAGACGACTGGCTGGCCACCGTCAGCACCCCGCACGACTACTTCCAGACCGCCTTCTCCTACCTCGACGCGACCCTGCTCGCGAAGATGGCGACCGTGCTCGGCAAGACCGCCGACGCGACCCACTACAGCGCCGTCGCCGACCAGGTGAAGGCGGGCTTCCTCAAGCGCTACTTCGACGCCGCCACCGGCGTCTTCGGCAACGGCTCGCAGCTGTCCTACGCGATGCCGCTCGCGCTCGGCCTGGTCCCGGCCGGCCACGAGCAGACCAGCCTCGACCGGCTGGTGCAGGACATCGCCGCCCACGGCGACCACGTCACCACCGGATTCGTCGGCACCACCTACGTCTACCAGGCGCTCGGTGCCTACGGCCGCAACGACGTCGCCCTCGCCCTCGCCGAACGCGAGGACTACCCGAGCTTCGGCTACATGGTCGACCAGGGCCCCGGCACCATCTGGGAGAAGTGGCCGAACTCCTCGGCCCCCGACGGCACGTCGTCCAAGGACCACATCGGTCTCGGCGGCTCCATCGGCCAGTGGTTCTACCAGCAGCTCGCCGGCATCCAGCCCGGCGACTCGGCCGCCGGCGCCGGATACGGCCGGCTCACGCTCGCACCCAGCGTCGTCGGGGACCTCACCCACGTCTCGGCCACCCAGCACACCGTCCGCGGCACCGTCGAGAGCTCCTGGCAGCGCGACGGCAGCAAGCTCACCTACCACGCGGTCGTCCCGGTCGGCGCCACCGCCACCATCCGGCTGCCGCTGCTGGGAGGTACTGCCTCCACGGTCCGCGAGAGCGGCCGCACCCTCTACACCGCGGGCCGCGCCGGACAGTCCGACCCCGGGCTGACCGTCGGCAAGGCCACCGGACAGACCCTGACGCTGACCGCCGGCTCCGGCGACTACACCTTCACCGTCACCCCGCCGAGCACCTCGGTCACCCACCTGTCCGTCACCGCGACCGCCGCCGCGCCCGTCAAGGCCGGCGCGAGCGGCGACATCAGCGTGGTCGTCTCCGCGGCCGGCACGAAGTCCGGCTCCGCCGTGGTCGGCGCCCAGGTGCCCGCCGGGTGGACCGCGACCGCGACCCCGGCCGCCATCCCGATCACCCCCGCCGCCACGGTCACGCTCGCCACCGTCAAGCTCACCGTGCCCGCCGACGCGGCCAGCGGGGTGCACGCGGTGCCGATCCAGGTACGCGCGCCCGACGGCACGCTCGCCACCAGCACCGTGCAGGTCTCCGTCTTCGGCAGCTGGCCGGCCGGCACCACCGCGGCCGCCTCCAGCTTCCACGCGCCCAACGTCGTCGACGGCGCCACCCGCACCTACGTGCCCGGGAACGCCATCGACGGTGACCCCGCCACCTTCTGGAACGACGACACGCAGGACGTCTATCCCGACACCCTCACGATCACCACGCCCTCCGCCGTGACCCTCGACGGCGTCTCCTTCGTCTCCCATCCCGACGGCGTCCCCACCGACTTCACCGTCCAGACCTGGGACGGCTCCCAATGGGCCACCCGGGCCACCGTCTCGGGGAACTCCGCGGTCAGCCGCTGGATACCCTTCGACACCCCCGTCACCACCACGCAGCTCCGCATCGTCATCACCTCCGCGCAGAACAGCTTCTCCCGCGTGGTGGAACTGGCTCCCTGACGGTGCCGGACCCGCCCGGCCGCCCCGTCCCCTGGTTCGAGGGACCTCGCGCCCGGTGGGTGGCCTGTCGCGCGGTTCCCCGCGCCCCTGCTGTGCTTGCCGTTCGCGGAAAACCTCACGCCCCCGCCAGGGGCATGGGCGAGCCGCACCAGCCCAGGGGCGCGGGGAACCGCGCCGGCAGCCCCCACCGGTCCCGGGGTCGACGGCGCCACGTACCCGGGCGGTCCGGCACCCCCCGGGCGGGTTCGCTCAGCTCGCGGCGAGCGACTAGCGTGCTGATCATGACTGATACCCGTCCCGGCGCCGTAGCCGTCGGCCTTGCCACCGTCGCTGACGACGGCACCGTCCTCGACACCTGGTACCCCGCCCCGGAGCTGGCCGAGCAGCCCGGCCCGGCAGGGACCGAGCACCTGACCGCCGAGCGCGCGGCGGAACTGCTGGGCGCGGCCGCGCCGAAAGCCCTCGGCCCCGACCCGCGCCGGGGGGTGCGGGTCGTCGCGGTCCGTACGGTGATCGGCTCGCTGGACGACAAGCCGCTCGACGCGCACGACGCGTACCTCCGGCTGCACCTGCTCAGCCACCGCCTGGTCCGGCCGAACGAGCAGAACCTGGACGGCATCTTCGGCCTGCTCGCGAACGTAGCGTGGACCTCGCTCGGCCCGGTGCCGGTGGCGGGCCTGGAGGACGCCCGGCTCGCCGCGCGGGCCGAGGGCACCCACCTGACGGTCTTCGGCGTGGACAAGTTCCCGCGGATGACGGACTACGTGGCGCCCGCCGGCGTACGGATCGCGGACGCCGGGCGGGTCCGGCTCGGCGCGCACCTCGCGGCCGGCACCACCGTCATGCACGAGGGCTTCTGCAACTTCAACGCCGGGACGCTCGGCACCTCCATGGTCGAGGGCCGCATCTCGCAGGGCGTGGTGATCGGCGACGGCTCCGACGTCGGCGGTGGCGCGTCGATCATGGGCACCCTCTCCGGCGGCGGCACCCAGCGCGTCTCGGTCGGCGAACGCTGCCTGCTCGGCGCCGAGTCCGGGCTCGGCATCGCGCTCGGCGACGACTGCGTGGTCGAGGCCGGCCTCTACGTCACCGCGGGCACCCGCGTCACCCTTCCCGACGGCCAGATCGTCAAGGCCGTCGAGCTGTCCGGCGCCGACAACGTCCTCTTCCGCCGCAACTCCACCACCGGCAAGGTCGAGGTCCTCCAGCGCACCGGCTCCTGGGGCGGCCTCAACGCGGCCCTGCACAGCCACAACTGACGGACCGTCAAGCGGCTCTCCCGGCCGAGCCGTTCATGAGCGGCTGCCGCGCAGGGACGACAGGACCAGGCGGCCGTAGCGGGTGGTGAGCGCGGCCGCCGTCGCGGCGAGCGAGGCGGCCAGCGCCACCACCAGATCGGTGGCGCTGGTGTCGCCGAGCACCTGGAGGATGGCCAGCGCGGTGGACACCGGGAGGCCCAGCACCGTCAGGACGCCGAGCGCCCCGGCGATCTGCTGGCTCTCCTGGTTCTGCGCGAGCCGCGCGTAGTCCGCGGCTTCGGCGAGGATCTGCGTGAAGCGCTCCGGCAGCCGGTACCTGGCGTGGAACGCGAGCAGCAGGTGGTTGGCCGGGCCGTGCGCGCTGAGGTGCTGGCGCCAGTAGGTGCTCCGGAAGACCGCGATACGGCGTTCCAGGTCGGTGACGCGGCGGGCCAGGCCCGCATCGCCGAACACCGCGGAGAGGTCGTCGGTCAACTCGTCGATGTGGTTGCGCTGGGCGGTGCCCAGCAGCAGCGCGTCGAGGTAGGTGCCGCGGGCGTTGCCGAGCGCGTACTCGTAGAAGTCACCCGGGCCGGTGTCCGGGCGGTGCCCCAGGAACGCGGCGCCCTGGCGCAGCACCAGCGCGCTCCAGTCCGCGGAGATCCGGTTCACCTCCGCCCGCATGGCGGGCAGCGACTCCGGTGCCGGCGGCAGATCCGTCGGGGTGGCGCGTGACGCGAGCGCGTGCAGCAACAGGTCCGCCGCGAGGGGCAGTTCGGCGGTGCCGGGGTCCCGCATCACCCGGCTGAGGTCGGCGGGCGGCGTCAGGAACGCGACGGTGTACGGGCGGGCCAGTGCGAACGGTCCGGCCGGGACCTCCGGGTCGGCGACGCCCGCGAGGAGCGTCGCCGGGGCGAACGGTCCTTGCAGCGGGTCCGGGGCGGTCTCCCCGCGCCTCCTGCCGAGGGCGCGCAGCAGCGGCAGCAGGGGCGCGCCGGTCACCGTGAAGTGCAGTACGGCCAGGGCCTGTTCGGGGGAGCGGGAGCTGGGGGTGCGGAGCAGCTCCATCCCGTCCAGGCGCATCTGGCCCTGGACGGGGGCCGGGTCCGTACGGGTGTGCCACCGGCGGTCGTACAGCGCGCGGCCGGCCGAGGCCGTGAACAGCCGTCGGCGCGCGGCTTCTTCGGCGGCCGCGCCGTGGTCCGCGATCGGAAGGGGGCCCTTCGGCCACGGCGGGTCCGCCGTCAACCGCACCGGCAGCAGCACCGCCAGCGTCTGCCGGGTGCCCTCCGCCGCCACGAACGCACGCGTCAACTCTTCGTTCCAGCCCCCCGACTCGCTCACCCCCACAGCGTCGCCCCCCGCTCCCCGCTCACGCAACCGGCCCGCGGGCCCTGCCCCTGCGCCGAGTTCGCCGGACCACCGGCCGGTGGGCGGCTTGTCGCGCCCCTGGATGGTGAACGTCGTCCGTGGTGGTGGGCCGTGCGGGCTCAGGCAGGCGGTAGCGGCCAGGTGGGGACGTTGAGGGTGATCAGGGACGCGCCGGCAGGGGTGAGGCGGAGTTCGGTGAGGGCGCAGTTGTGGAGGCCGGGGAAGACCCGGCGGTAGGTGCTTTCGGGGAGGCCGAGGAGGCGGCAGAGGACCAGGCGGAAGAGGGTGTTGTGGGCGACGACGAGGACACGCTGCCCCGGGTGGTCACGGGGGATGCGCAGAAGCGCGGCGGCGCCGCGGGCCGCGGCGGAGCGGGGGTCCTCGCCGGAAGGGAAGGGGTGGGCGGCGGGATCGTCGAGGAAGGCGTCGACCTCGCGGGGGTGGGAGGCGCGGAGCTCGCCCAGGGTACGGCCCTCGGCGACGCCGAAGTCGACCTCCAGCAGGTCCGGTTCGACGACGGGAGCGATTCCGGTGGCCCGCGCCGCGGGCTCGGCGGTGCGCCGGGCACGGGACAGCGGGGACGTGACGATGGCGTCGAGCCCGGCGCCCGCCGCCCAGGCCCCGAGCGCCTCGGCCTGTTCGAGCCCGCGCGGGGTGAGCGCGATGTCGCTGACCCCGGTGTAGCGGTTCTCCTCGTGCCAGACGGTCTCACCGTGCCGGGTGAGGAAAAGGGTCGTGGCGGCGGTGGTCATCCGTGCTCCCGTGCGTAGGCGGCCGTCTCCGTGGGAAGCCAGCCGCGGCGTTCCCATTCGTCCACGAGCGCCACGAAGGGCTCGTCGAACCGCCGGCTCACCTCGGGCCGCGGTTCAAGTGTCGTACGCAGCCGCACCATCGGCCGCAGGTCCGACCACGCCGCCGGCTCGGAGCCGCCCGCGGATCGGACGCCGTGCGCGGCGAGCACGGCCATCCCGAGGGCCGAGTCGGCCTGTTCGGGAATGGTGGCCGGCCGGCCGAGCACATCGGCGCGCAACTGGTTCCAGTACGCGCTACCGGTGGCGCCCCCGGTGAAGGCGACCGGCCCCTCGATCCGGGCGCCCAACTGCCGTACGTAGGAGAGGCACAGGCGTTCCACGAACGCCACGCCCTGGAGGAGGGAGGCGTGCAGGTCGCCGTCGTCGGCGGGGGTGCCCAGGGTGAAGGGCTCGGCGTCGGGCGCCAGGAACGGGAAGCGCTCGCCGTGCGAGACGAGGGGGTAGGAGAGCACGCTCGCCGGCTCGTGCGCGGTGGCGGCCCGGTCCAGCCGGGCCAGGTCGGCCCCGGGGAACGCCCGGGCCAGCGCGCCGGCACCGACGCTGGAGGCGCCGCCCGGGAGCCAGTTGCCGTCCGCCGAGCGGTGGTTGTAGAGCACGCCGGCCGGGTCGGCGAGCGGGCGCGCCGTGACGCCCTTGATGACGAGGGTGGTGCCGAGAACGATGTTCCACTGCCCGATGTCCCAGGCGCCCGAGCCGAGTTGGGCCGCGCAGCCGTCCGTCATGCCGGCCACGACCGGGGTGCCCTCGGCGAGTCCGGTCAGGTCGGCCGCCTCGGCGCAGACGGTGCCGAGCACGGTGCCGGGCGCCACCACCGGCGGGAAGTCCAGCCCGGACAGGCCCAGTTGCTCGTGGACCGCACGGGGCCAGCGGCGGCCGTGCAGGTCGTATCCGGTCTTGAGGGCGTGGCTGGAGTCGGTCGGCACCGGGTGCCCGACCAGCCGGGTGGTGACGAAGTCCGCCTGGTGGCAGACCCGGGCGCCCCGGAGCGGCGCCGGGTCGCCGCCGTCCTGGCGGACGAGCCAGAGCAGCTTCGCCAGCGCCCAGCTCGGCTGGATGCGGTAGCCGAGGGTGTCCCACACGTCGGCGGCGGTCTCCTGGGCGTGGCGCGCCTCGGCGGCGGCCCGGCTGTCGTCGTACATCAGCGCGGCGGTCACCGGGGTGCCGCGGGAGTCCGTGAGCAGCACGGTGCCGGAGGTGCCGCACACCGCCAGGCCCCGTACCCGCGCGGGCTCCAGCGGGCGCAGCGTCGCGCGGACCGCCGCGCCGACGCCGTCCCACCAGTCGGAGGGGAGCTGTTCGTGGCGGTCGCCGTCCCGGGTGCCGATGAGCGGGGCGGAGCCCCGGCCGAGCACCCGGCCGTCGCCCGTCACGGCGAGGGCCCGTACGCCCTGCGTCCCGAGGTCGATCCCCAGCCACAGGTCCTGGTCGGGTGTGTCCGTCACGGGCTCCGGTCCTCTCGTTCGTCGTGCGGTGGCGGGGGGCGCTTTTTCACACCGTGACCACAGCCCCGGTCGGGTGCCTGCCCGCGGGGTGCCGGCGGGTTCCCATCTCGGCTCTCACCTGGTGAGAGACCGCCGGGTGGGTCACTCGACGGGTTGACCTGACGGCCGCCGGTAGTGAACACTGCCGAACGTTACATCAGCATTGAATGTTATATCCACAGTGCAGACTGTTATTGTCGGGTCGACGGATCGGAACAGGGCCGAGGGATGTCACAGGACAAGAACCGCCGGGGGCCGTCGCAGCGGCGCCGCGAGCTGTCGGACCATGTGCTGGCCGAGGGCTCGGTCTCCGCGTCCGATCTGGCCGAGCGGTTCGGGGTGAGTCTGATGACCATCTACCGCGACATCGACGAGCTGGAGCGGGAAGGCATCCTGCGCAAGTTCCGCGGCGGGGTCACGGTCCAGCCGTCCGGCGTCTTCGAGAGCAACGTGGCGTTCCGCAAGAAGACGATGCGGGCCGAGAAGGCGGCGGTCGCGGCGAAGGCGGCGACGCTGATCGAGCCCGGCATGTCCGTCATGATCGACGACTCCACCACCGCGCTGGAACTCGCCCGGCTGCTGCCCGGCATAGAGCCGCTGACCGTGGTCACCAACTTCCTCGAAGCGCTCAACCTGCTCGCCGACGAACGCGGGCTGCACCTGATGGCGCTCGGCGGCGACTACGACCGGCTGCACGACTCGTTCCTCGGCGTGCCCTGCGTGGAGGCGGTCGAGGCACTGCGGGTGGACCTGTGCTTCGTCTCCACCTCGTCGGTGTACGGCGACTACGCCTTCCACCAGGAGCAGCGGATCGTGGCGGTCAAGCGCGCGATGCTCAAGGCGGCCAACCGCAGCGTGCTGATGATCGACCACTCCAAGCTGGGGCGCACCGCGCTGCACCGGCTGGCCCCGCTGACCACCTTCGACCTCATCCTGATCGACGACCGCACCCCGCCCGACGTCCTGCGTTCCCTCGACGACAGCGGCGTCCCCTACGAGACCGCTCCGACCCCGGCATGAAGGAGACCTCGGCCATGAGAATCCTCGCAGCGGGCGACCACTTCGTCGCTCCCGACCTGTTCACCCGGGAGCTGACCGCCGAGATCGGCACCGGTCACTCCATCGCCGAACTGCGGCTGCCGTGGCCGCTCACCCCCTTCGGCCGGGTCGCCGAGGTCGACGAGGCGTCGGGTGACGAGGACACCATGGTCACCGCGTTGCGCGGGGCGCAGGTGTGCGTCACCCAGATGGCGCCGGTGACCCGGAAGATCCTCGAAGGCGCCCCCGATCTGCGGCTGGTGGTGATCGGCAGGGGCGGCCCGGTGAACGTCAACCTCGAAGCGGCGAAGGAGCACGGCGTCCAGGTCTGCAACACCCCCGGGCGCAACGCGGCCGCCACCGCCGAGTACACCGTCGGGATGATGCTCGCGGCGATGCGCCGCATCCCCGAGACGTCCGCCGCGCTCGCCGCCGGGCGCTGGGCCGGCGAGTTCTACACGTACGACAACTGCGGGCCGGGGCTCGACGGTGCGACCGTCGGGCTCATCGGGTGCGGAGCCGTCGGCAGCCGGGTGGCGCGCGCCCTGACCGCGCTCGGCGCGCGGGTGCGGCTGTACGACCCGTACGCCGACGAGCGGGTGCTGCGCGAGTCCGGTGAGCCCGTCGCCGACCTGGACGACCTGCTGCGCGGCTCCGACGTGGTGTCGCTGCACGCGCGGCTGACACCGGAGACCCGCGGGCTGCTCGGCGCGCGCGAGCTGGCGCTGCTGCCGGAGGGCGCGGTCGTCGTCAACTGCGCGCGGGGCGCGCTGCTGGACGAGGACGCGCTCTGCGACGCCCTGGAGTCGGGGCGGCTGGCGGCGGCGGGGCTCGACGTGTTCGCGGTGGAGCCCCCGCCGCCGGACTCGCGGCTGCGGACCGCGCCCCGGCTGGTCATGACGCCCCACCTGGCCGGCGCCAACACCTCCGTCGCGCACAACGCGGCGAGGATCGCGGCCGCGGAGGTGGGGCGGTTCCTGCGCGGCGAGCCGCTCGCGCACCGCGTCGTGTGAGGCGCTCGCGGCGGGGATGCGGCGGAGTGGCTCCTGTCGCGTGACGCGCGGGCCGCGGGCTTCGGCTCCCTGCCTTCGGCCGCTGGCCTTGCTTGCCGCGCTTGCCGCGCTTGCCTCGCTCGCCGTTCGCGTCGTTCGCGTCGTTCGATGCTCGCGTCGCTTGAAGCTTGCGCTGCTTGAAGTCCTCGCCACTTCAAGTTCTCGTCCCCTGAAGGTGTTTCAGCCGAAGGTCTTTCAGTCGAGGGAAGGAACGCACGGTGTTCGTCGGACTGGACATGGGAACCTCCGTCGTCAAAGCGGCGGCCTTCGCCGATGACGGCGCGACCCTGCGCGTCGAATCGATGCCGATCTCGCTCGGCGGGCAGGGGGAACACGTCGAGCAGGACGTCGAGGAGGTGGTGCGCGCCGCCACGGGTGTCCTCGCCGCGGTCAGCGAAGGGCAGGCGCCCGCGCTCGTCGCCATCACCGGCCAGGGCGACGGGCTGTGGCTGGTGGACGCCGGGGGCCGCGCCGTACGCCCCGCCATGTCCTGGATGGACGGCCGGGCCGGCGGGCTGGTGGCCGGCTGGATGGCGGACGGCACCGCGGAGCGGCTCTACCGGCGCACCGGCAACGTGCTCTTCCCCGGCTCGCCCGGGCCGCTGCTGGCCTGGCTCGACCGCCACGAACCGCAGTCCCTCGACGCGGCCACCACCGCCGCCTGCTGCAAGGACGTCGTCCATCTGCGGCTGACCGGTGAGCGCGGCACCGACCTGTCCGACGCGTCGGTGCCCTTCCTGGACCCGCGCACCCGCACCTACGCCCCCGAAGCGCTCGCCGACCTCGGCCTCGGCCACCGGGCCGGCCTGCTGCCGCCGATCGCCGCGACCCTGCCGTACGGGCAGGCGCGCGGGCACATCGCGGGCCTGCCGGACGGCACCCCCGTCACCGGCGGCCCCTACGACCTGCCGGCCTCGGCGACGGGCGCCGGGGTGACCGAGCCGGGGGACGGGCTGCTCATCGTCGGCACGACCCTGGCCTGCCAGGTCGTCGTCGAGCGCGTCGCCCTCGACGAGGACCCGGTCGGCTTCCACCTCGCCACGGCCCGGCCGGACCGCCACATGCGGGCGCTGCCGGCGATGACCGGCACCGTCGCGCTCGACTGGGTGCTCGGCCTCACCGGCACGACCCACGACCAGCTCTCCGAACTGCTCGACGCCACCCCGCGCGGCGCCCGGGGCGTCGCCGCGCTGCCCTACCTGTCGCCGTCGGGCGAACGCGTGCCCTTCGTCGACCCCGCCGCCCGCGCCGAGTTCACCGGTCTCGACCTGCGGGCCACCCGCGCGGACCTGGTCCGTGCCATGTGCGAGGCGATCGCCTTCGCCGCCCGGCACTGCCTCGAAGCGGCCGGCCTGACCGGCCGGTTGGCGGTCTGCGGCGGCGGTGCCCGCAACCCCGCGTGGCTGCGCCTGTTCGCCGACGTGCTGGGCCGCCCGCTGCGGGTCGCGCGGGGTCCCGAACCGGGCGCGCGCGGCGCGGTGTTGGCGGGTGTCGCCGCCCACGGGGACACCCTCGGGCGGCAGTTGGACGTGGCACGGTGGACGGCCCCCGAAGCGGTGATCGACCCGGACCCGGCGGGCGTCGCCTACTACGAACACGCCTACGCCGACTACCTGTTCCGCGTCGAGAGCGCCCGCAACCGCTGGGCCGGCCCGGCCGACGCCAGGGGAGCCGGCCGCCCCTGAACGCCCGTCCGGTCGTACGGCCCCGCCCGCGCGCGGTCGGGTGGGGCCGTCGAGCGGGGCTGCCGAGCGGTGCCCTCACCGCGCGAGAGGTCGGTGGGCCGGTGCCCGGTCGCCCCCCTGTGCCGCGGTCGGCCCGGGCCCCTCAGGCCAGAAGATCGAGCCGGAGACGTAGCCACTCGGGCAGCCGAGCACCCTGTCGATCCGGTCCAACACGTTCGGAAGGCCATCGTCGCCGCACTCGGTGTCCATCACCTTCCGTACCCACGCGACGGCCGTCTCGCGCGTCATGGGCAACCGTCTCCACCCTTCGGGAACCGCCTTCAGGCGCGGCTGTCACGCCGGCGAGTCCTGATCGGCCCGGCACCCCCCGAGGCCGGTGAGGAGGCGGACGGGGCCCAGGAGGCCGGAGACGCGTTGGCCGGGGAAGACGAAGTGGGTGGGACCTGAGGCGTCGAGGTGGGGGGCGAGGGTGCCGAACACGGTGACCTCCAGGGTGTGGGGGCCCGGGGCCGCCGTCAGGGCGGTCAGGTCGAAGACGTAAGGGGAGCAGATCCGTACGCCGGCGGGGACGCCGTCGACGGACACCTCCGCGGTGCCGCGCACGCGGCCGAGGTCGAGGGTGACCGGGCCGCCCGCGGCATCGGGTGGCAGGTGCACGGTGCGGCGGTAGCGGACGCCGCCGCTGTACTCGGCGAGGCCGTGGGACTCCCAGTCGCCGGCCCTGATCCGGCCGGCGCCGACCTCGCAGCGCAGCGGCCCGGCGAGGGCGGCCCCGCCTGCGTGGCCCGGGTCCGGCTCCAGCCGCAGGGCGGCGCAGCGTACGCCCGTGGGGGCCTCGCCGCCGGCCAGGTGGACGGTCAGGGTGTGCGGGCCCGCGCCGCCCGCGGTGCTGCCGCGCTCCTCGCCGTCCACGAACACGGTGCCGCCGCCGTGCACCTCCACCGTCAACCGGGTGGCGCCGGGCGGCAGTTCGCACCACAGCCACTCCACCGACGGCCGGCCGCCCGGCACCGCGAACCCGACGGGTACCACGGTGCCGTCGTCGGCGTCCGGGTCCAGCCAGGCGGCACCGGGCAGCGGGTGGGGCCTGCGGCGCAGGTACAGGGCCGCGGGGTCGCCCGCCGGCGCACGGCGTACCACCGACGGCACCCGCTCGCCGTCGCGTTCCGCCCACCAGGTGGCATCGCTGTGCGCGGTCGCGACGAGGGCCGAGGCGTCGTCGTGGCAGGCCGCGTCCACCAGGACGGCGAGGTCGTCGCCGCCCGCGCTCTCCACCACGATCTCGTTGTCGCCCGCGCGCAGGGCCGCGGCCACGTCATGGCGCCGCACGCGCGGCACGGCGTGCTCGGCGTACGGGTCGAAACCGCCCTGCCGGCCCACCACCCGACCGTTGACCCGCAGCACGCACCGGCCCCGCGCGGCGACCTGCACCACGGCGCGCGCGGGCGACCGGGACAGCGACAGCGTCGTGCCGACCCGTACGATGCCCGAGCCCGCGCCACCCGCACCCGCTCCCGCCGCCGTGCCCGTACCCGTGCCCGCCGTCGCAGGCGCGCCAGCAGCCGTAACCGTGCCCGCCGCCGTACCCGTGCCCGCCGTCGCAGGCGCACCCGACGCTGCACCCGTACCCGTGCCCGTACCCGTGCCCGTACCCGTGCCCGTGCCCGTGCCCGTGCCCGTGCCCGTGTCCGCCGTTGCAGGAGCGCCAGCAGCCGTACCCGCACCCGCCGCCGTGCCCGTACCCGCGCCAGCAGCCGTACCCGCTCCCGCCGCCGTGCCCGTACCTGTGCCCGCCGTTGCAGGCGCGCCCGCCGCCGTGCCCGCGTCGCCCTCGACCGCCGTGCCGGGGGCGGCAGTCGCGGCGATCCACTCGGGTCGCCGGTAGCGTGCAGCGTCCCGTACGAGCGCCACGTGCGCCCGCAGATCCGTGTCCTGATCCGGTGTCAGATACAGCTCCAGGAGCTGCCGGCCGGGCTCCAACCGCACGCGGCCCAGGGCGAGATGGCCGCCGTCGTCCAGGGCGACGGGGCGTCCTGCCAGCCGGGCCGACTTCGCGGCGGCGGCGCCGATCGCGAGGTGGCCGTCGAAGGCGTCGGCGAGCAGCAGGTCGACGGCCACCCGCCGGGTCGCCCCCGCGGGCGTCGGGCCGAGGTGGAGGAACTCCTCGGGCACGTGGCCCTTGGGGCCCAGCACCTCGCGGTGCACCGGGTCCTTGTGGATGCCGCGGGAGTCGGACCACTCCAGGGTCCGGACGGTCTGCCCGTCGGCGCCGCGCAGGACGGCGTGCGGCCCGAACGTGGCGTGCGCGGACGGCTCGGCCGGCACCGCGGCGCTCCCCGGCACCGCCCACCCGTCGCGCACGCCGTCCTCGCCGGGTCCTTCCACCCGGTGGCGGAAGGTGCGCAGTTCGGTGCGGGCCGGGCCGTCCGGCCGGGCCGCGGGGCGGTCGAAGTCTCCCCAGGTGTTGTCGGCCGTCGGCACGAGCCGCATGTCCCAGTCCGCGTCGTCGGGGATCACGAGCACCTCACCGCCCCGCGCGGTGGCATCGGCAGCCACCGCCTCCTCCCGCGGCAGGTGCCGGAGCGCGCGACCGGCGGGGAGGACCAGCACCGCGGCCGGCCCGGCGTCGAAGGGCACCTCGACCTCGTGGCAGCCCGGCTCGCGGGGGACCGCCGTGACCGGCAGGGCGCGGGGCGAACCGCCGAACGGGTCGACCAGCAGGGCGAGTTCAGCCGGTTCGCGCAGCCGGACCCGGACCCGTGCGGTGCGCGCGTAGCGGCCGGGGTCGAAGTCGTAGCGCGCGTCGAGCCAGCCCAGCGCGGCTCCGCGCGCGTCGGGCGCGGCGACGGCGGCCATGGTCGCGCGCGGAGCGGCCGCCGTCAGGAACACCACGGTCGCGTCCGCCACTTGGCGGGCGAGCGCGGGGACCGTCGCCTCGACGACCGGACCCGGCCCGTGCGGCAGATCGGCCAGCCGGTCCGCCGCGGGCACGCACACCGCGCGGCCGTCCGCGAAGCACGCCCGCAGCGCGTCGAGCGCGGCATCGGCGCCCGCGCCGACCACCTCCTCGGGCACCGCACCGACCGCGACCAGCCGCCCGCCGGCCGCCGCGAACTCCACCAACTTCCGTGCCGTGTCCGCTTCGAGGACGGTGCACGCGGGCAGCAGGAGCGTCGCGTACCGCTCCTCGGCGACGCACAACCGGGTGCCGTCCGGCTCGCCGCCGCGTACCGTCGCCCGCGCGAGGGAGGAGTCGTCGATGACGTCGGCGTCGCGGCCGAGCCGGTCGAGCAGCCCCGGCCTGGTGCGGAACCAGGTCATGTCGCCGACGAGTTCGAGGTACGTCGCCTGCGCGCGGGCCGCGGCGGCCGAGACGCCGTCCAGGGCGCTGCCGGCCTGCGCGGTCGTGGTGGGCAGCAGCACCGCGACGTCGCACAGGTGGTGGCCGAGGCTCAGGATCGCGCAGAGCCGGGTCACCGCGTCGGCGAAGACCCGGTGGTGGCGCCAGTACGGCTGGCGCCAGTCGGTGCCCGGCGGCGCCCACTCCCACCAGCCGCCCTTGGTCGTGTAGTACACCGCGTGCGGGTTGTAGAGGGTCGCGCCGGCGCGCAGCCACGGCAGCAGCCAGTCGAACGTCTCCTCCAGCGTGCCGCCCCACCCGGTGGAGTGGAACGCCTCGATCCAGGTGCGCCGGCCCCCGTACAGGTGGGCGAGCGAGGAGTGGATACGGGCGTCGCCGTGGTGGTCGGAGCCCGGCGCGGAGAACCAGCGGTGGGTCCTGGCGTAGTCGGCGTACAACTCGACCCCGCCGACCGGGTGTCCGGCGCGGGCGGGGTCCTGCTGGTCGCAGCCGACGAGCAGCCCGTGCCGCTGGTGCCAGCCGGCCAGCGGCCGGAAGAACGCCTCCTCGGCCGCCTCCGCCCGGGTCAGCTGGTAGTCGCGCCGTATCCGACCGGCGTCCGGGCGCGCGCTGTCCGCGTACAGCGCGTCCAGGTGCGGTACGAGGTCGTAGCCGCGCCGCCGCCGGAAGTCCGCGGCGAACCCGGCCGACCAGGTCGGCAGGGACGGCAGTTCGTCCTGGAATGAGCCGACGACCACCGTGCCGAGCCGGTCGCCCAGCCGCCGCTCGAAGGCGCCGTGCACCCGGTCGAGCAGCGCGGCGCACGCCTCGGTGCCGAGGTAGTCGAAGCCGCGCGCCACATGGTGGTGGAGCGTCAGCCGCCAGCGGCCGGGCCCCGGCGGGCGGATGGTCCGGCCGTCGACGGCGAGCGGGACGGTGGGGCCGGTCATCTCGCCTGCCTCGTCCAGCGGTTCCGCGTGGCCGCCGACCGGCTGCCCTTGCGGCGGGCAGCCCAGCTCGCCATCGCTGTCGACGACCGCGCGTACCCGCTCCAGCGCGCGCCCGGCGTAGCGCGGCTGCTCGTCGACGAGACGCGCCTGCAGATCGGCGCCGGAGAAGCCCAACTGGTCGTAGAACCAGAGGAACACGCCCAGTTCGGCCGCGTCCGCGCAGACGCCGTCGAGCAGCGCCCACCAGGCGTCGGTCATGAACGCCGGGTCGTCGGCGTCGGACCCGAACAGCGGCCCCGAGGGCGCCAGGTTGAGGATGACCAGGTTGAACACCCCGCCCTCGGCGAAGCGTTGGAGCTGCGCCCGCAACCGGGACCGGTCCAGCCGCTCCCCGCTCCACCACCAGATGGCGGTGGGCGAGAAGGCCCTGGGGGGCTCGGCGAGGATCGCGGCGATGTCCGCCGGGAGAGCGTCAGCCCTTGAGGCCACCTGCGAACCCCTTGATCACGTAGCGCTGGAGGAAGAGGAAGATGACGAGGATCGGCAGCGCGGCGAGCACCAGACCGGCGAAGACCAGGCCGTAGTCGGAGACGTACTGCCCCACGAACGAGAAGATCGCCACCGGCACGGTCTCCTTGCCGGAGCCGCCCAGGTACAGCAGCGGGGTGAAGAAGTCGTTCCAGATGAAGACCGCGTTCAGGATGATCACGGTGCCGGTGATCGGCCGCAGCAGCGGGAAGACGATCCGGGTGAACGCCTGCCGGTGGTCGCAGCCGTCGATCAGCGCGGCCTGCGCGTAGTCCCGCGGCAGCGCCCGGATGAACCCGGTGTAGAGGAAGACGGTGAACGGCATCTGGATGCCGGTGTAGAAGAGGATCATGCCCTGGTAGGTGCCGAGCCAGCCGAGGTCGTCGACCAGCTTGTACAGCGGGATCATGCCGAGCTGGAACGGGAGGATGATCCCCAGCAGGAACAGGACGTACAGCCCGTAGCCGAGGCCGCTCGCGCACCGCGCCAGGTAGTACGCGCCGGTCGATCCGATCACGATGAGCAGCAGCAGGCTGACGGCGGTGATGATCGCGCTGTTCACCAGGGCGGACCCGAGGGACGCCGACGACCAGGCGTTGTCGAAGTTGTGGAAGGTCGGCGAAGTCGGCGGCGACAGCGGGGAGTCGGCGATCTGCGACGGGCTCTTCAGGGCGAGCGTGAGCAGGGCGTACACCGGGAACAGGAAGACGACCGCGGCCGCGATCATCACCAGCTCCAGCAGGTAGCGCCCGTAGCCGGGGCGCCGTTTGCGGCGCGCGGTGGCGGGGCGCTCGGCCCCGGTACTGACCCCGCCGGCCGTGACGGTACTCACGCGGTGACCTCCCGGGCGCGCAGATAGCGGAGTTGGACCAGCGAGACGGCGGCCACGAACAGCGCGAGGACCAGCGCCACCGCCGTGCTGTAGCCGAACTTCCCGTACACGAACGCTTCCTTGTAGAGCACCGTGGAGAGCGTCTCGCTCGACGTGCCGGGTCCGCCGTTGGTCGCGGCGTACACCTGGTCGAAGAGCTTCAGGCCGCCGATGGTCGACAGCATCAGGTTGACGGTCAGCGCGGGCGCCAGCAGCGGCCAGGTGACGTAGCGGAACCGCTGCCAGCTGCTCGCGCCGTCGATCCGCGCCGCCTCCAGGAGTTCGGCCGGCACGTCCTGGAGCCCGGCCAGGAAGATCACCATCGAGTAGCCGGCGTACTGCCACACCACCATCGCGGCCACCGACCACAGCGTGATCGACGGGTTGCCCAGCCAGTCCTGGCGCAGGCCGCCGAGGCCGACCGCGCCGAGGATGCCGTTGAGGCCCGCGCCGTTGTCGGGGTTGTAGACGTACTTCCACAGGAACGCCACCATCACCGGGCTGACCACGGCGGGCGCGAAGAAGATCACCCGCAGCAGCGTCCTGGACCTGATGTTGGCGTTCACGCCGAGCGCCAGCAGCAGCCCGATGAGGTTCTGCACGACGACGATCGCGACGGTGAGCAGCAGCGTGTTGCTGATGGACTGAAGGGCGCGGTCGTCGCCGAGCAGGGTGTGGAAGTTGGCGAGGCCGACGAACGAGAACGACCCGATGCCTGACCAGTCGGTGAACGCGTAGACCACGCCCGCGATGCTCGGGTAGAGCACCACGAGCGCGTACACGGCCAGCGCGGGCACGACGAAGATCCACGGCGGTACGGTCGGGTCGCGGCGGCCGGGCCGGGGCAGTGCGACGCGCGGTGCCTTCACGACTTCTTCCCGTAGGCCTTGTCCATCTGCGCCAGTGCGCCCTTGACGTCGGTCTTGCCGGCGAGCAGGTCCTGCACGGCGGCGAAGTGGGCCGGCTGCACTTCGGCGTTGGGCCAGCGCTGGTCCATGAACGGCACGGCGTGGTTGGCGTCGATGATCGGCAGGAACTCCGAGAGCACCGGGTCGATCTTGGTGCTGGAGTCGCGGGAGAAGGGGATGGCGGAGACGTCCGCCGCCCAGGCGTTGATGTTCTCCTGCTTGCCGAGGAACTCGATGAACGCCTTGCCCTTGGCCGCGTTCTTCGCCCGCGCCGACACCCCCAGGCCCACCACGATGCCCGCCGGAATCCACAGGTTCGCCGCGTCGTCCCCGCCGGGGAAGGGGAACATGCCCAGGTCGTCAGGGGACTTGGCGGCCTGCCGGAAGTTGGCCAGCACCGAGGACACCTGTACGGCCATGGCCGCCTTGCCGGTGGCGACCATCGAGGTCTGCTGCTCGAACGTGGTGCCGTCGGGGTGGTCGTTGAAGAAGCCCCGCTTCTGCAGGTCCTGGTACTTGCCCATCGCGTCGGCCCAGCCCGAGCCGACGAACGTCGCCTTCCCCGACGCCATCTGGTCGTCGAAGGTGGGGTCCTTGGCGTAGACCGCGTTGGGGACCAGCGCGTAGGTGATCAGCTGGGTGACCCAGGGCGTCTGCGCGCCGAGCGCCAGCGGCACGACACCCTTGGACTTCAACGTGCCGCACACGTCGAGCAGTTCGGCCCAGGTCTTGGGCGGGGTCACCCCGGCGTCGGCGAACACCTTCTTGTTGTAGATGGTGCCGATGACGCTGCTGCCCGCGGAGTACAGATAGGTCTTGCCGTCGTGGCGGTAGGCGGCGTCGAAGCTCTTCGGGATGGTCTTGGTCCACGCCTGGTCGTCGAGGTCGGTCAGCAGGTCGGCCTTCGCCAGCTCGACCATGGACATCGCGCTGCCGCTGCCGGGGTAGAGCACGTGCACGTCGGGGGCGTTGCCGCCGGCGAGCTGGGTGCGGACCACCGTCTGCACCTGGTCGGTGGGCGCGAAGGAGGTGCTGAACGAGACGCCGGTGTGGCCCTTGCGGTAGGCGGCGATCAGGTCCGTGATCGGCTTCTGCTCGTCGGCGACACCGACCACCCGTATCTTGCCGCCGGAGCCGCCCGAACCCGAGCACGCCGTGAGGACCGAAGGGAGCGCGGCCGCGGCCGCGACCCCACCGCCGACGCGGAGCAGTCCTCGGCGGCTCACCGTGCCCCGGTCGGGCTGACTGCGGGAACCCGTGCTCATGGTGTGTCCTCCTCCTGGGGACCGGCGGACGTGGGCGCCGCCGGAGAGAATGCTGCGGTGAAGTGGTAGGAACCCGAGGCCACTTGGTAGCGGGCGTGGCCGGGGCCGGTGTCGATCAGCGTGGAGTGGGCGCCGTCCTCGGGCGCCGCGGCGAGTTCGCGGACCGAGCGCGGATCGGTGGTGGGTACGAAGACCTCGGCGGTGGCGCCGGGCGGCACCTGCACGCGCAGGGTCAGGCGCTCGCCCTCGCGCCGCCAGGCGGCGGCGACTGTGCCCCGCGCCGACTCGTAGCGGGCGCTCGCGTGGCCGAGCGCGCCGGGGCGGGGCCGGACGCGCAGCCGCCGGTAGGCGACGGAGTCCGCGTCCTGGTCCACACCGGCGACGCCCCGGTAGAGCCATTCGCCGATGGAGCCGAGCGCGTAGTGGTTGAAGGAGTTCATCGCCGGGGCCCGGAAGCCGCCTTCGGGCGTCCAGCCGTCCCAGCGCTCCCAGATGGTGGTGGCGCCGTGCCGCAACGGGAAGAGCCACGACGGCACTTCGGTGCGGCGCAGCAGCGCGTGGGCCAGATCGGCGCGCCCGTACGCGTCGAGTACGGGGGCGGCGAGTGCCACCCCGACGAAGCCGGTCTGCAGGGCGGGCCCGGCCGCCTCGACGAGTTCGGCGAGCCGGCGGGCCGCGCCGTCCGCCAGGTGCTCGGGCAGCAGGCCGAAGGCGAGCGCGACCAGATAGCCGGTCTGGGTGTCGCCCGCCAGCCGTACCTGCCCGGCGGGGCGCGGGGTGTCCTCGGCGGGTTCGGTCCGCCCGGTCCGCCCGGCTGGTGCGGTGCTCCCGGCATCCGCGGCTCGCTCGACGCCATCGGCGTCCCCGGTGGTGACGAAACGTGCCACGAACGCCGCTCTGATGGCGGCCGCCAGCCGGTGGTGCTCCTGCGCCACGTCGTGGTGGCCCAGTGCCTCGGCGGCCAGCGCGGTGAGCCGGGTGCTGTGCGCGAAGTACGCGGTGGCGATGACCTCGCGCGGGGTGGGGACGCCGGGGGCGAGCCAGTCCGAGAAGTGCGGGCCCACCCGGTGCCGCCAGATCAGGTCGGGGTTGTGCCGGTGGATCAGGGCGACCCAGGCGCGCATCCCGTCCAGCGCGCGGGAGAGGAACCGCGGGTCGCCGTAGGTGCGGTACAGGTGCCACGGCACGACCACCCCCGCGTCGGCCCAGCCGGGCGCCCCCTCGTCGGCGACGCCGGCCAGCCGCGGCGCGACGTTGGTGAAGCCGCCGTCGGGCGTCCTCGCGTCGTCGATGTCGCGCAGCCACTTGGTGAAGAAGGCCGCCACGTCCGCGTTGAGCGCCGCCGTGGGGAGGAAGACCTGCGCGTCGGCCAGCCAGCCGAGCCGCTCGTCACGCTGCGGGCAATCGGTGGGCACGCTCACGAAGTTGGAGCGCTGGCCCCACTCCACGCAGGCGTGCAGCCGGCGGATGTCCGGGTCCGAGCAGTCGAAGGAGCCCGTCCACGCGGTGTCGCTGTGCAGGGCGACGGCCAGCACGGCGTCCGAGCGCAGCTCCGGTATGCCGCTGATCTCCGCGTAGCGGAAGCCGTGGTAGGTGAACCGCGGCTCGAACGTGCGGTGTCGGCGCCCGTCGCCGATCAGTACGTCGGTGGCCGCGGCCGTGCGCAGGTTGGCCGTGTACAGGCGCTGCTTGTCGTCCAGCACCTCGGCGTGCCGGACCACCACCCGGGCGCCTGCGGCGAGGTCGTCGACCCGGAGGCGTATCCGCCCGGCGAGGTTCTGGCCGAAGTCGACGAGGTGCGTGCCGGGGGAGACGCGGGTGACGGACACCGGCCGGATCTCGGCCATCGCCCGCACGGGTTCGTCGACGGACGCCACCAGCAGCCGGTGGTCGGCGTCCACGACCAGGGCCGGTGACCAGCCGTCGTCGTCGTATCCGGGCGACTCCCAGCCGTCGACGGCCTGCCGCAGGTCGTGGCACTCGCCCCTCAGCAGATCGGCGTACCGGATCGCCCCGGTGCGGGTGACCCAGGTGTCGTCGGTGACGACGGTGCGGACGCTGCCGTCGGCGTGGGTGAGGTGCAGTTCGGCGAGGAACTGCGGGAACGTGCCGTAGTGCGCGCCCGCCCGGCGCGGTTCGAAGCCGACGAAGCCGCTCCACCAGCCGTCGGCGAGCGTCGCGGCCAGCACGTTCTCGCCCGGGCCGACCAACTCCGTGACGTCGTAGGTCTGGTACTGCACGCGGCGGGTGTAGTCGGTCCAGCCCGGGGCGAGTTCGGCGTCGCCGACGCGGGTGCCGTTGAGGCGTACCTCGTACAGGCCGCGCGCGCTGACGTAGAGCCTGGCGCGGACCAAGGGGGACGCGGCGGGGGAGTCCGCGGGGTGCGCCGTGCCCGGAAAGGCCCGCCGCAGCAGCGGGCAGGGGGCCAGACCGTGGTCGTCCAGGGCGAGTTCGCCCTCGGTCGGGGCGTCCATCACGGCGATCGGGTTCGGGTCGTGGGTGATCCACGAAGCCCGCCACGCCGGTTCGGCGGGGCCGCTGCGGTCCGCCGACCGCGACGGCACCGTCATCCCGGTCTCGAACCAGGAGACCGCGCCGGCGGGTTCCTCGCCGGCTGCCGCTGCCTGCGACCACACCTCGACCCGCCAGTGGTAGCGGGTCCTCGGGCGCAGGGCGGGTCCCGCGTAGCCGGCGCCGATCGCCGAGGGGTCCTCCACCCGGCCGCTGTCCCACAGGAGTCGACCGCCCTCGGCCAGTGCTTCGGGCCGTTCGGCGACGCGGACCCGGTAGGCGGCGGGCGCGTCGCCCCGCAGGTCGGACGCCAGCCGCCACGACAGCAGCGGGGCGGGTTCGTCGATGCCGATGGGGGTGGTGCGGTGGTCGCACCGCAGGGCGTACGGCCGCAGTGCGGGCACAGGCACGTCCTCCTCTCACACCATCTACGGCGTGAAGATGATCATCCGTGAATGTGAAAACTAACGTCGATTCTGTGGCGTGGAGACTATGAGCCCCTCGCGAGGGGTGTCAAGAGTCCCGTCGGACCCCCGACCAACCGCCCCCTTTCCGTGACCCACCCCTCACCCGCACCCCTTCGACCGGCGCCACCACGTAAGCGGCGCACCCTTGTGAAGCACGGCCCCTCGGTGATATTCGCGGCGTGATTACCACACGAATGAACGTGAAATCGTCCACGCCGCCGCCCTCGCACCGTTTGGGGGTGCGGGCATTCCGCGGGAGACCCGCACCGACCCAGGGGCGCGGGGAACTGCGCGCTCAGCCACGTGCCGGGCTGAGCCGGGCCGCCGGCCAGGCCCCCGCGGCGGAGTCGCCGGACCACCGGCCGGTGGCGCTGAGCGCGCCGTGCCGCGCACGACCCGCGGGGGTCCGCCACCACGGCGCGTCGCCCGGTTCAGCCCGGCGGCAAGCCACCCGTGTTCGTCGGGCCGTCATCGTGGAAAGGGAACCCTGAGGGGAAGGACGGTGGTCGGGGGATGTACTCGATCGACGCTTTGCGCACCGCGGCCGACGGATACCGCTACCTGGACGAGGGCGGCCACGTGTACCTGGACCACACGGGTGCGGGCCTGCCCGCGCGGGCCCAACTGTGGGCCCACGCGGAACGCATCACGACCGGCTGCTACGGCAACCCCCACTCCGTCAGCCCGGCCTCCGCGGCCTCGGGCGAACTCGTGGAGCGCGCGAGACGCAGGGTGCTGGCCCACTTCGACGCGGACCCGTCCGAGTACGCGGTCGTGTTCACGGCGAACGCGACCGGGGCGTGCCGGCTCGTCGGCGAGGCGTACCCGTTCGCACCGGGCACCCGGTTGGTGCTGACGCTGGACAACCACAACTCGGTCAACGGCCTGCGGGAGTACGCCAGAAGCCGCGGCGCCGACACGGTCTACGTACCGCTGCGGGCACCTCGCCTCGGCGTGGACGCGGAGGCGATGGACGCGGTGCTGGCCACCCCGCCGCCGGGCGGCGGCCTGCTGGCGTACCCGGCGCAGAGCAACTTCAGCGGCGTACGGCACTCGCTGGAGTGGGTCACCCGGGCGAAGGCGGCGGGTTGGGACGTGCTGCTCGACGCGGCCGCCTACGTGCCGACCAACCACCTGGACCTGTCCGCGGTGCACCCGGACTTCGTCGCGGTGAGCTGGTACAAGGTCTTCGGCTACCCGACCGGCGTCGGCTGCCTGCTCGCCCGCCGGGACGCGCTCGCCCGGCTGCGCCGCCCCTGGTTCTCCGGTGGCACCATCCACGTCGCGAGCGCGCAGGGCCAGTGGCACCACATGGCCGACGGGGAGGCCGCGTTCGAGGACGGCACCGTCAACTACCTGAGCATTCCGGACATCGAGTTCGGCCTGGACTGGGTACGCGCGATCGGCACCGACACGATCCACCGCCATGTCACCGCGCTCACCGCGGAGTTGCTGACCGGGCTGGCCGCGCTGCGGCACTCCGGCGGCGGACCGCTGGCCCGCGTCTACGGCCCGCCCGACACCGAGGACCGCGGCGGCACCGTGGCACTCAACCTGCTCGACCCGGCCGGGACGGTCGTCGACGAGCGGATCGTCGCCCGTGACAGCGCCGCCCGCCGGATCTCGCTGCGCACCGGCTGCTTCTGCAACCCCGGCACCGGGGAGGCCGCGTTCGCGATCGACCGGCACACCCTGGGCGGCGCGGTGCGCACCGCCACCGGCACCATCGACGACTACCTCGGCCGGCTCGGCCTGCCCTCAGGCGGCGCGGTCCGGGTCTCCCTCGGCCTGTCCTCCAGCCGCACGGACGTCGAGGCATTCCTGGACTTCGTGGCCACCGGCTATCGCGACCGCACCCCGGACCCGGGCGGACTCAGCCCCCGGCTGGTGTGCTGAGCGCGACCGCGGGCACCGGGGCCGCCCGGGGCGCCGGCCGGCCGACGGTACGGCACCGGCCGGCCAGCACCGCCCACGCGCCGGCCAGGAACAGCGCGGTGAACCCCGCCAGCAGCAGCCAGTCCACCCACACCGCGCGCCCGAACGAGTTCCCGTACGACGCCAGCAGCGGCGGGCCCAGCGGCGAGGAGCCGTGCGCCCACAGCCCCGGCAGCCCGATGCCGCCGCCCAGCCCCTCGAACGCCCACCGGTTGGTCATCGCCGCGCTCAACACCCGCCCGGCCCACGCCATTTGCGGTACCGGTACGAAGGCGCCGGAGAACAGCACCTGCGGGAAGCACAGCAGCGGCAGCATCAGCGTCGCCTGCTGCGGCTCGGCCACCGACGCCGACGCCAGCAGCCCGAGCGCCAGCGCGGCGGCCGACGCCAGCAGCACCGTGGTGAACAGCGAGCCGTACGTGCCCCAGCCGGCCGCCGGCAGCCGGTCGAGGCCGCGCAGCACCGCGAGCAGCAGCGCGTCCGCCCCGGCCAGCACCGGCATCAGCAGCGCGGCCTTCGACAGCAGGTACGGGCCCAGCCGCAGCGCGGTGAGCCGCTCCCTGCGCACCACCGGCAGTTCCGTACTGACCTGGAGCAGGCCGTAGGTCAGCCCGAAGAAGAAGCCGCCGAACGCGATCCAGAACAGGATCATCGCCGCGGAACCCGGGCTGGGCGCGGCCGGGTCGAAGGCGCCCGGGCGGAAGAGCAGCGCGAACATCGCGGCGATCACCACCGGTGAACCCACCACGACGGCGGCGGTCAACCGGCTGCGCAGCATCAACTCGGTGCTGCGGCGGGTCAGCAGCCACCACTGGCCGACCGCGCCGAGGGGCCGATCCGGGTCCGGGTGCGGGCTGAGGTCCAAGCTGAGCTTCGGGTTGTGGTGCGGGTCCGGGTTCAGGTCCGGGTCCGTGGCCAGGCCCGGGGACGTTCGGCCGGCGGACTGGGCCGGCAACTCCCTTGCCACAAAGCCGGGTTCGGGCAGCTCCGGCAGCTCCCGCGCGCCCCGGCGGGCCACCGCCGCGTACACCTCCTCGACCGTGGGCACCGCGAACGCCTGCGTCAGGTCCTGCGGGCGACCCAGGTAGCCGGGGTGGCCGTCGGGGGTGAGGAAGAGCACCCGGTCGCAGCGGGCGAGGTCGGCGGGTGCGTGCGTGGTCAGCACGACCGTCACCCCCTCGCCGGCCAAGTCCCGCAGGGTCCGCATGAGTTCGGCGCCGGTCGCCGGGTCGAGCCCGGTGGTCGGCTCGTCCAGGAACAGCACCCGCGGCCGGGTCAGCAACTCCACCGCGATACAGGCCCTGCGCCGCTCGCCCTCGCTCAGCGTCCGCACCCGCTGGGTGGCCCGCGCGGACAGCCCGACCGCGGCCATCGCGCCGTCCACCGCCGCGGCACGCCGCTCCGCGCCGGCCGCCGCCGGCATCCGCAGCCGCGCCGCGTAGGACAGCGCCCGCACCAGCGGAAGGTCCTCGTGCATGACGTTGCCGTGCGGCAGGTAGCCCAGCGCGGGCCGCAGTCCCGCCGGGTCGGCGCCGTCGTGCAGCACCCGGCCGCGCGAGGGCAGCCGGATGCCGGCCAGGATCTCCAGCAGGGTGGTCTTGCCCGACCCGCTGCCGCCGGCCAGCGCCAGCACCTCGCCGGGCGCGACCGCCAGGTGCACCCCGCTCAGCGTCTCCCGCCCGCCGCGCACCCGCTGCCCCACGCCGTACGCCGCCACCTCGAGACCGATCCCGCCGGTACGGCCCGTGCCGCCCGTCGCGCCGCCCCCGCCCGTGTCGACCATGCCACCCGCGTCGCCCATGCCGCCCGCCTCGCGCCTCGCCCGCCGTCCGGTTCCGCTTCCCGGTCCCGCGGTCCCGTCCCGGAGTCCGGTCCCGCACTCCGTGCGGACTCCTACCCCCGGGCGGCACGTAGCGTACGCGAGGCGGGCCGGTGGCCGGCCCGGAGACAGCGGGCCGGCGAGCGGTCCTGACGGCCGTAAGGTGCGGTGCCGGGCGGCGGCGTACGGGCCCGGGTCACCGGAGGCGCGGTGAACGGTGTCCCGCGGATGGATGAATACTGCGGGCCGTCGACGATCCGCCGACTCGCGGGTACGGGGATGCGGCGCCGTCGCAATACGCTGGTCCCGCGCGGCCGTTCCGAGCCGCAGCCGAACCTGCCGGGCCCGGGTGGCCGCCGGCGCGGGCCGCCGCGGCGGTGCGCCGCGCCGCCGCGTTGCCCGTATCCTCGCCCTCTCAGCCGAATGGGAGCCCGCACGATGTCCGCAAGTCCCCTTGCCCTGCCACCGGTACGGCTGCTGCCCGCGGACGTGCTCGCCCGGCAGGCGCTGGCCGCGCCGCTGCTGGACCGCGCGCTGCGGCTGACCCGGTGGGCCGGGGAGCAGCGCCGTGTCGACGGCATGGGTGAACTGCTGGACGACGAACTCACCTCCGCCGTGCAGGCGTTGGGCCTGACCGGTGACGAGGGACCGCTCGACGCCTTGCAGGCGTGGGGTGTTGCCGTGGACACCGGGCTGCTCGTGCTGGAGATCGAGGAGGAGGCCGAGGAGTCCACCCCGCCCGGCGAGGCGGCCGGGCAGGCGGTGCCCGGTGAGGTGTACGCGCGGATCGGCCAGGGTGGCGCGGCGGACGGCGCGGACCCGTACGACGTGCTCGACCTGTGGCTCGGCGCGGTGGAGTGCGCGCTGGCCGAGACCACCGCGCCCGACTACGACAACCTGCTCGGGGACCCGGACGGCGACGGCGAGGCGATCAGCCCGGAGGAGGCCGACCGGGAGGCCGAGGAGGAGGCCGAACTCCTCGACGCGGCACTGGTCAACCTGTACGCGCTGTCGGCGCTGGATGTGGCGGACGCGGAGACCGGGGGAGCGAGCGCGGAGCCCGCAGGTGCGGACGGGGACGGTGCGCGGGACGGCCGGGCCGTGCCGCTGCCCGTGCTCGCGGCCTCCTTGGTGCTCCCCGACGAGATGGAGCAGCCCAGCGAGGCCGTCCTCGAAGAGGTCACCGCCGTCATGCTGCGGCTGGACGAGCACTTCCGGCTGCTGGAGGCCACCGGCCTGGTGGCGTACACGCCGATGGACGAGGCGCTGATCGAGGAGGCCGACGACGAGGGCGCCGCGGCGCTCGGCGAGCCGGACGACGACGAGATCGCCCGCTACGGCGCGGTCCGGCTGACCCCGCTCGGCGTGTACGGCGTGCGCGAGCGGCTCGCCGACGCGGGGGCGTACGCGCCCGTGCTCGGTGACCTCGCGGAGGCCGGCGCGGACGAGCTGCTGGGCGCGCTCGGCTCCTACCCGGACCACGCGGTGCGGATCGAGGCGGAGGCGTGGCTCGCCCGGCGCGAACCGGCCGCCGCGGCAGCGGAGTTGCTCGCCGCCGCGAAGGGGGACGGCGCGGACGGGCCCACCCGGCGGCTGGTCTGCCAGCAGGTGCTCGCGGTGCTCGGCGCCGAGGCCGAACCGGCGGTCCGCGACGTCCTCGACGACCCGCACCTCGGCGGGCTCGCCCGGGTCTGGCTCACCGAGCGGCACGCGCCCGACGTCCCCTCGCCCACCACCGACATGGTCTACTGGCTCACCATCGACACCGTCGCGGCCCAGCTCGCCGCCGACGGCGACTCCGACGAACTCGCCGCCCTCATCACCGAACTCGTCGCCCGGCACGAGGAGTTCTTCGCCGACGCCTGGCGGGTCGAGCACCCCGCCACCGCCGCCGTCCTCGAAGCGATCGGCCGCCTCCACCCCGACCGCCCCACCGCCAAAGCCTCCCGCAAGGCAGCCTTCAAGGCCCGCTCCCGCTCCCGGAACTAGGGCTTTTCGGTCCCTGGCTCCGGGGTGCGCGCCCCGGGCCGGGAGGCGGGTGCGCCGGGTACGAGCCAGGCGGGCAGTGCGGCGGCGACCGCCGAGACGAACAGCCGGCGGTCGCGGGGCGCGGGCAGGGAGATCCACGCCTCGACGACGCCGGCCTCGCCGTGGGCCACGAAGCGGCTGTGGGCCTCGGTGCGCCAGGCGACGGACCCCTCGCCGTCGGGCAGGAGATGCGGGTCGCGTGCGAGGAGGGCGTGCACGGACGCGGTGAAGTGATCGACGAGCAGGCGGTACAGGATCGCGCTGCGCTGCCCGGCGAGCCCCGCGGTGTACAGGGCGTCGTGGCGCTCCAGGTGGTCGGCCAGTTCGTTGGACGCGCGCTCCCAGATCTCGTCCGCGGGCAGCCGGGCGGCGACGGTGTCGGCGATCCAGTTCGCCCGGATGCGGTCCAGCTCCGCGTACAGCACCTCCTCGAGGACGTGCGCGGGGCTCGCGGCGTGCTTGTAGAAGGTGGTGCGGTTGACCCGCGCGGCGCGCACCAGGTCCGCCACCGCGATCTCCTCCACCGGTTGCCGCGACGCCAGCAGCAGCACGGCCTCGCGCAGCCGCTGCCGGGTCCGCAGCACCCGGACGTCGACGGTATCCGCGGCGACGGTATCCGCGGCCGGGCCCGCGGCGGCGGAACCCTCGGGGGCGGGGCTTTCGGCGCCGGGCGGCGAGGACGCCGAGGGTCGAGGGCGCTGCGAGGACTCCGAGGCTCGCGGCGGCTGCGACGGCTGCGACGGCGTGTGCGGCAAGGGCTCCGGCATACCAGGAGTGTAGCCCGTACCGTACCTGACAAGCGCTGATCGACAGGTGTCTCTTTTCTTTTCGGCTCATCGGTGCCACACTTCGAACATGGCGGCGCTGCCTGCGACCACTTCGCGGGGGCGCCCCATCGACCGCGTCCGCGCCGACACTCGCCGAGCCCACCGGCCCCGCGCGGCCTACTTCCCGGTGCCGCCCACCCGGCGGCTCCGACGGTCCGCACACGAAAGAAGCACCATCATGAAGGCATCCGTCACCAAGGGCCTGGGGCAGGGTTTCGTCGTCGAGGAGGTCGAGCTCGCCGCCCCGATCGGGTACGAGGTCCGCGTCCAGGTACGGGCCTCCGGCCTGTGCCACTCCGACCTCAGCGTCGCCACCTTCATCGGCGGCGAGTTCCCCGTCGTGCTCGGCCACGAGGTGGCGGGCGTCGTCACCGCGACCGGTCCGGACGTCACGCAGGTGAAGACCGGCGACCATGTCGTCGGCAGCCTGATCCAGTACTGCGGCTCCTGCGTGAACTGCCTCAGCGGTCGTACGCACATCTGCCTGCACCCCGAGTACACGCTGCGCGCCCCCGAAGAGGCGCCCCGGCTGTCCTGGAACGGCGCTCCGGTCGCGCAGGGCATGGGCCTCGGCGGCTTCGCCCAGGAGACGCTCGTCCACGAGAACCAACTCGCCGTCATACCCGACGAGATGCCCTGGGCGCCCGCCGCGCTCATCGGCTGCGGCGTGCTCACCGGCGCCGGCGCCGTGCTGAACAGCGCGAACGTCCAGCACGGCGAGACCGTCGTGGTGATGGGCGCCGGCGGCGTCGGCATGAACGCGGTCAGCGGCGCCCGACTCGCCGGCGCCGGGAAGATCATCGTGACCGACATCGAGGACGGCAAGCTGGCGCGCGCCAGGGCCTTCGGCGCCACGCACGTCGTCAACTCCCGCGAGACGGACCCGGTCGAGGCGGTCCGCGACATCACCGGCGGGGGCGCCCACCACGTGTTCGACTTCGTCGGCGCCCGCCCGGTGACGGCGCAGGGCCTGCGGATGCTCGGCAGCGGCGGCGGCCTCTACCTCATCGGTGTCGCCGGCAACGACGCGGGCGTCGAGGTCTCCACGATGGCGGCGCTGGGCGGCTCGCAGAAGGTGCAGGGCGTCTACATGGGGTCCTCCCACCTCAAGCGGGACATCCCGTTCTACGCCTCGATGTACCTCCAGGGCCGGATGAACCTCGACGACCTGGTCTCCAAGGAGATCGGCCTGGCCGACATCGAGGAGGGCTACGAGGCGCTGAAGGACGGCACGACCGCGCGCGTGGTCATCACCGACCTGTCCTGACCGGGCGCGACCTGTCCTGACCGGGCGCGAGCCGTCCAGGCCGGGGGCGACCGGGGCGGGGCCCGCGTCGCGCCCGCCCCGCGGGACCCCGCCCCCGGGCTTCCGCCTCCCTCCCCCCGTGGTGAGGGAGGCGGAACGTTCCGGTCGGCCGCCGCCGAGGCGGAACGTTACGGCTAGCAGCCGTTCAGGACCGAGCTGATCGCGGACTTCTCCGCGCTGTCCACGGACAGGCCGTAGTAGTGCTTGACCTGCACGTACGCGCGCAGGTAGGTGCACTGGTAGGACGCCTGGGGCAGCCACTCCGCCGGGTCGTCGTCACCCTTGGAGCGGTTGGAGTGCGCGGAGACCGCGACGAGTTGGGGGCGGGTGGTGTCGTTGGCGAACGCCTGGCGCTGCGCGGTGGTCCACGCCCACGCGCCGGAGTCCCACGCCTCGGAGAGCGGCACGAGGTGGTCGATGTCGAAGGTCGACGGATCGGTGGTCGTGACACCGTCGTACGGGCTGGTCCAACTGCCGGAAGTGGCCTTGCAGGCGCTGTCGGTCACGACGCCGGAGCCGTCCCGCTTGATGACGTACTCCCGGGTGTCGCAGGTCCCGGAGATCGTGATCCAGGTCGGGAAGAGGCTGCGGTCGTACGTCGACGCGTGCGTCTCGGGCGTCGCGGTCATCTCGGAGAGGTACGTGCGCGCCGTGGAGGCGGCGATGGGCGTCGGCAGCGCGGCCTGCGCCGTGCCGCTGCCGGTGAGGAGGATCGTGGCCGCGAGCACGACGGCCCCGGCTGACGCGCAAATGCCGCGCAGGAGACGGGTTTTGGGCATGGCTGAGCGCTCCCGTGACTAGAGGGTCGGAAGGTGCGGGGGAGTTGCCCCTCCAGCGTCCCGGTCTCCGGTCTATGCGGGTAGACAGCCGTCGGTAAATTTTAGGTGACCATGACATTTTGTTCGCTGACGGCATGGAAACGGCCCGGTTCCGTACGGGAACCGGGCCGTGTGTTCGAACGCCAGGGCCCTGCCGCGGAGTTGCGGCAGCCGATCCGGGGTCGGGGCGCGCGGCCGGCGCCCCTCCCGTCGTGCTGCTAGAGCGCGGCCGCGCCCGGCTCGACCATCGCCTTCGCGGTGCGGCCGTCCGCGAAGGTGCCGAGCGCCGTCATCTCCCACTCGCCGGAGTTCTGCTTGACCATCTTGGCCATCAGCACCCCGCGCCGCGCCTCCCCGTGGGTGAGGTCGAAGCGCACCATCTCCTCGCCGGTGACGGCGTCGAAGAGCCGGCAGTACGCCTTCGCGACCTTGTTGAACTTCTGCCCGCTGTAGGAGTTGACGGTGAAGACCAGGCCGGTGGCGTTCGCCGGGAGCGCGCCGAGGTTGATGGAGATGACCTCGTCGTCGCCGGAGCCGGCGCCGGTCAGGTTGTCCCCGGCGTGCTGGACCGCGCCGCCCAGGACGCTCAACTTGCCGAAGTAGCAGGTGGCGAGGTGCTCGCGCTGCGGCCCGTAGACGATGACCGAGGCGTCCAGGTCGATGGCCCGGCCGCCGAACGCGGGCTCCCAGCCCAGCCCCATCTTGACCGTCGACAGCACCGGGCGGCCCGCCTTGACCAGCGAGACCGACTGGTTCTTCTGCAGGTTCACCCGGCCCTTGTCGAGGCTGATCTTGCCGGCGCCGGGCGCGGCCGCCGGGGGAGCCGGCGGCGTCGCCGCGGGCGGCGGCGGGAACTGCGCGGCGGGCGGGCCCGCGGGG
>NZ_JBFBIV010000060.1:0-53055 GCF_040702025.1 Streptomyces sp. NPDC088194
GTCGACTTCGCACGCCCCGCCACCAACCCCGGACCTTGATGGTCACGGGCGGTGGCCGCGCCCCTCGGTCCCTTGTGGCACGGCGCGTCGGGACGTCAGGCGTGGCCGCCGTCCGGTGGCCGCGGTAACCGAGCACATCAAGGAGTACGGCCATGGCCGTCGTCACGATGCGGGAGCTGCTGGAGAGCGGCGTCCACTTCGGGCACCAGACCCGCCGCTGGAACCCGAAGATGAAGCGCTTCATCTTCACCGAGCGCAACGGCATCTACATCATCGACCTGCTCCAGTCGCTGTCGTACATCGACCGCGCCTACGAGTTCGTCAAGGAGACCGTCGCGCACGGCGGCTCCATCATGTTCGTCGGCACCAAGAAGCAGGCGCAGGAGGCAATCGCCGAGCAGGCGTCCCGCGTCGGCATGCCGTACGTCAACCAGCGCTGGCTGGGCGGCATGCTCACCAACTTCTCGACCGTCTACAAGCGCCTCCAGCGCCTGAAGGAGCTCGAGGAGATCGACTTCTCGGACGTGGCCGCCTCCGGCCTCACCAAGAAGGAGCTGCTGGTCCTCTCCCGCGAGAAGGACAAGCTGGAGAAGACCCTCGGCGGTATCCGCGAGATGCAGAAGGTGCCGAGCGCCGTCTGGATCGTGGACACCAAGAAGGAGCACATCGCCGTCGGTGAGGCGCGCAAGCTCCGTATCCCGGTGGTCGCGATCCTCGACACCAACTGCGACCCCGACGAGGTCGACTACAAGATTCCGGGCAACGACGACGCGATCCGCTCCGTCACGCTGCTCACCCGCGTGATCGCCGACGCCGTCGCCGAGGGCCTCATCGCCCGCTCCGGCGCCGCCACCGGCGACAAGAAGGCCGAAGGCGTCGCCGAGCCGCTCGCCGAGTGGGAGCGCGACCTGCTCGAGGGCGAGAAGAAGGCCGACTCCGAGCCGGCCACCGAGGCCGCCGCCCCGGCTGCCGAGGCCCCCGCTGCCGACGCCGCCGAGGCCGCTGCCCCGGCCGACGAGGCGCCCGCGGCTCCGGCCGCCGACGCCGCGCCCGCGGCCACCGAGGGCGACGACTCCACCGGAGCCTGATCACCCGCGGACGCGAGCGTCCGGGAACAGCACCACGCGTGACGACGGCGGGGGCCCAGCGCCCCCGCCGTTCACCCGTAGATCCACCGACCATCCGGGAAGAGACTCACACCCATGGCGAACTTCACCGCCGCCGACGTCAAGAAGCTCCGCGAGCTCACCGCCGCGGGCATGATGGACTGCAAGAACGCCCTCACCGAGGCCGAAGGCGACCTGGACAAGGCCGTCGAGATCCTCCGTGTGAAGGGCCAGAAGGGCGTCACCAAGCGCGAGGGCCGCTCGGCCTCCAACGGCGCGGTCGTCTCCCTCATCGCCGCTGACAACTCCGAGGGCGTCCTCGTCGAGCTGAAGTGCGAGACCGACTTTGTCGCCAAGGGTGACAAGTTCGTCGCGGTCGCCGACGCGATCGCCGCGCACGTCGCCGCCACCAAGCCGGCCGGCATCGACGCGCTGCTCAACTCCGAGATCAAGGACGGCCAGACCGTCCAGGCGTTCGTCGACGAGGCCAACGCCACCCTCGGCGAGAAGATCGTGCTGGACCGCTTCGCGCAGTTCACCGACGGCTACGTCGCCTCCTACCTGCACCGCACCAGCCCGGACCTGCCCCCGCAGGTCGGCGTGCTGGTCGAGCTGGACAAGGCCGACCCGCAGACCGCCAAGGACGTCGCGCAGCACATCGCCGCGTTCGCCCCGAAGTTCCTCAGCCGCGACGAGATCGACGAGGAGACCGTGGCGAACGAGCGCCGGGTCGCCGAGGCCACCGCGCGCGAGGAGGGCAAGCCGGAGGCCGCCCTGGCGCGTATCGTCGAAGGACGGGTGAACGGCTTCTTCAAGGAGAACGTCGTCCTGGAGCAGGCGTTCGCCAAGGACTCCAAGAAGACCGTGCAGAAGGTGCTCGACGAGGCCGGGGTCACGCTGAAGCACTTCGCGCGCTTCCGCGTCGGCGTCTGACGTCCGCTCGCACCGGCACCCGCCGGTCCGGCCGCGGACACCACTCGGCCGCGGCGGGCTGCCACCCACGTCCGCACGGTCGCCCCGCGGCCGCGCGGCGCAAGACAGACGGTCCCGCTGGGGCCGTACGCGGCCGGTCGCCCGCCGGCCGGCCGCAGAGGTGACGAGGAGGCCATTGCCGTACCGGGAACCGACAAGGACCCACGGCAATGGCCTCCTCGGTACGTGCACGAGGAGACCTCCCATGGATGATGGTGCCGAAGGCGCCGGCAAGGCCCGCGACCACACCCCCACCCACGACGACGACGGCGGACGGCGTCACGAAGGCCGCGACGGGTCCACTCCCCGCCGCTACCTGCTCAAGCTCTCCGGTGAGGCGTTCGCCGGAGGCGGCGGTCTCGGCGTCGACCCCGACGTCGTGCACGCCATCGCCCGGGAGATCGCCGCGGTGGTCCGCGAGGGCTACGAGATCGCGGTCGTGCTCGGCGGCGGCAACTTCTTCCGCGGCGCCGAACTCCAGCAGCGCGGCATGGACCGGGCCCGCTCCGACTACATGGGCATGCTCGGCACCGTGATGAACTGCCTCGCGCTCCAGGACTTCCTGGAGAAGGAGGGCATCGAGACCCGGGTGCAGACCGCCATCACCATGGGCCAGGTCGCCGAGCCGTACATCCCGCTGCGGGCCGTCCGGCACCTGGAGAAGGGCCGCGTGGTGATCTTCGGCGCGGGCATGGGCATGCCCTACTTCTCCACCGACACCACCGCCGCCCAGCGCGCCCTGGAGATCGACGCGGTGGCGATGCTGATGGGCAAGAACGGGGTGGACGGGGTCTACGACTCCGACCCCAAGCACAATCCGAACGCCGTCCGCTTCGACGCCCTGGAGTACGGCGAGCTGATCGCCCGCGACCTGCGGGTCGCCGACCTCACGGCGATCACCCTCTGCCAGGACAACAAACTGCCCATCCTGGTCTTCGAACTGCTCGCCGAGGGCAACATCGCCCGCGCCGTCAAGGGTGAGAAGATCGGCACGCTGGTCAACGACCAGGGCACCAGGGCGTGACCGGCGCGGCCGGTATGGACAACAGGCTGCCCGGTCCGAGACCGTGCAGGAACACGTGCGCAGGGGCCCCGACCCGACGGCTCTGCCTTCTGAATACCAGGAGCACATGGTGATTGAAGAGACCCTCCTCGAGGCCGAGGAGAAGATGGAGAAGGCCGTCGTCGTCGCCAAGGACGACTTCGCGGCGATCCGCACCGGCCGTGCGCACCCGGCGATGTTCAACAAGATCGTCGCCGAGTACTACGGCGCGGTCACCCCGATCAACCAGCTCGCCTCCTTCGCGGTGCCCGAGCCGCGGATGGCCGTGATCACCCCCTTCGACAGCAGCAGCCTGCGCAACATCGAAGAGGCGATCCGCAACTCCGACCTCGGTGTGAACCCCAGCAACGACGGCCGGATCATCCGGGTGGTGTTCCCGCAGCTCACCGAGGAGCGCCGGCGCGAGTACATCAAGGTCGCCAAGACCAAGGGCGAGGACGCGAAGATCTCCATCCGCAGCGTCCGGCGCAAGGCCAAGGAGACCCTGGACAAGCTCGTCAAGGACGGCGAGACCGGCGAGGACGAGGTGCGCCGCGCGGAGAAGGAGCTCGACGACACCACGTCGAAGTACGTGGCGCAGATCGACGAGCTGCTCAAGCACAAGGAAGCGGAGCTGCTGGAGGTCTGACCTCCGCGCGGCACACCGCGTGGAGATCCGCTTTTCCGCGCACACCGCCCCCTGCCCGGGTCGCACACCGGGGCGAGCATCTCCCGGCCGACCGCACCCGCCGACCACCACGCCGACCACCACGCCGACCACCACCCTGACGACGACGCGAGGCGACGCTCCGTGAACGATTCTTCCTGGGGCGTTTCGCCACGTGCAGGTCACGCGGCGGGTTCCGCCACGGAGCCCGGGGTCAGGAGGAAGATCTCCACCATGCCGCCGCCACCCCCTTCGCCGCCCCAGGACCCGCCGCCACCGGGCCGGGGCCCCGGACCCGGCTCCGAGCCGCCGGCCGCCCCCGCGAAGAAGTCCGCCGGCCGGGACCTGCGGGCGGCGATAGGGGTCGGCGTCGGCCTCGGCGCGGTGGTGGTCGCGGCGCTCTTCGTCGTCAAGGCGGTGTTCGTCGGCATCGTGGTGGTCGCGGTGGTGATCGGCCTGTGGGAGCTGACCTCCCGGCTCGCCGAGCGCAAGCAGATCCAGGCGCCGCTGATCCCGCTGGCGATCGGCGGCACCGCCATGGTGATCGCGGGGTACCTGAAGGGCGCCGACGGCGCGTGGATCGCGATGGCGCTGACCGCGCTCGCCGTCCTGGTCTGGCGGATGGCCCAGCCGCCGGAGGACTACCTGCGCGACGTGACCGCGGCCGTCTTCGCCGCGTTCTACGTGCCCTTCCTGGCCACCTTCGTCGTCATGATGCTCGCCGCCGACGACGGCCCGCGCCGGGTGCTGGTCTTCCTCCTGCTCACCGTGATCAGCGACACCGGCGCCTACGCGGTCGGCTGGCGCTTCGGCAGCCACAAGCTCGCCCCCCGGATCAGCCCCGGCAAGACCCGGGAGGGGCTGTTCGGCGCGATCTCCTTCGCCATGGTGGCCGGCGCCCTGCTCATGCAGTTCTTCGTGGACGACGGCCGCTGGTGGCAGGGCCTGCTGCTCGGCCTCGCCGCCGCCGTCAGCGCCACCCTCGGGGACCTCGGCGAGTCCATGATCAAGCGCGACCTCGGCATCAAGGACATGGGCACCCTCCTCCCGGGCCACGGCGGCATCATGGACCGCCTCGACTCCCTCCTCCCCACCGCCCCGGTCGTCTGGCTCCTCCTCGTAGCCTTCGTCGGCCAGGGCTGACCACCCACCCGCGCCCGGCCCTGGCACGGCGCCGGCCGTACGAACAGGGCACTGCGCGGAGTCTGCGACACTGGTAGGCATCATGCCTGTACCCGGAGAACTGACGTTTGCCGTGCCGCGCGGGGCCAAGAAGCCGCCGCGGCATCTTGCCGACCTGTCGCCCGCGGAGCGGAGGGAGGCGGTGGCGGAGCTGGGGGAGAAGCCGTTCCGGGCCAAGCAGTTGTCGCAGCACTACTTCGCGCGCTACGCGGACGATCCGGCGGCCTGGACGGACATTCCGGCCGGGGCGCGGGGGAAGCTGGCCGGGGATCTGCTGCCGGAGCTGATGACGGTGGTGCGGCACGCGTCGTGCGACGAGGGGGAGACCCGCAAGACGCTGTGGCGGCTGTTCGACGGGACCCTGGTCGAGTCGGTGCTGATGCGGTACCCGGACCGGGTGACGATGTGCATCTCGTCGCAGGCGGGCTGCGGGATGAACTGCCCGTTCTGCGCCACCGGCCAGGCGGGTCTGGACCGCAACCTGTCGACCGCGGAGATCGTGCACCAGATCGTCGCCGGGATGCGCGCGCTGCGCGACGGCGAGGTGCCCGGCGCGGGCCCCGGCGCCCCGGACCGGCTGTCGAACATCGTCTTCATGGGCATGGGCGAGCCGCTGGCGAACTACCGCCGGGTCATCGACGCGATCCGCCGCCTCACCGACCCGGCGCCCGACGGCCTCGGGCTCTCCCAGCGCGGCATCACCGTCTCCACGGTCGGCCTGGTCCCCGCGATGCACCGGTTCGCCGACGAGGGCTTCAAGTGCCGCCTCGCGGTGTCCCTGCACGCCCCCGACGACGAACTGCGCGACACCCTCGTGCCGGTCAACACCCGCTGGAAGGTCCGCGAGGTGCTGGACGCCGCCTGGCACTACGCCGACGTCTCCGGCCGCCGCGTCTCCATCGAGTACGCCCTGATCCGCGACGTGAACGACCAGGCGTGGCGTGCCGACCGGCTCGGCAAGCTGCTCAAGAACCACCGGGTGCACGTCAACCTGATCCCGCTCAACCCCACCCCGGGCTCGAAGTGGACCGCCTCCCGCCCGGAGGACGAGCGGGCGTTCGTGGCCGCCCTCCAGGCGCACGGCGTGCCCGTGACCGTACGGGACACCCGCGGTCAGGAGATCGACGGGGCCTGCGGTCAGCTGGCCGCGTCCGCGCGCTGATACGGTGCGCAGGTGCGCTGGTCGCACCGCTTGAATGAACATCTGGACAAATGAACATCCGACAGGGGAGCGCCTGAGACGGCGCTGAGAGTGCGGCTGGGGCGACGGCGAGACCGTCGAGAAGCCCAGGCCGCAGACCCTCCCACCTGATCCGGGTCATACCGGCGTAGGGAGTCAGCACAGTGAAGAGCACCATTCGTCGGCGTGCCGTGGGCGCGCTCGTCCTCGCCACCGCGGGCGCCACCGTCCTCGCCGGCTGCGGCGGCTCGGGGTCCGGTTCCGACTCCGGCTCCGGCAAGGCGTCCGGCGGCAAGCCGTCGAAGACCGTCACCCTGGTCAGCCACGACTCGTTCGCGGCATCCAAGTCGGTGATGGCGGAGTTCACCAAGGAGACCGGCTACACCGTCAAGGTGCTGCGCGGCGGCGACGCGGGCGCCGCGGTCAACCAGGCCATCCTCACCAAGGACCACCCGCGCGGCGACGTCTTCTTCGGCGTCGACAACACCCTGCTCTCCCGCGCCCTCGGCAACGGCCTGTTCGACTCCTACACCGCCAAGGGCCTGGACCAGGTGCCCGCCGACGTCCAACTCGACGCGGGCAAGCACCGGGTGACGCCGATCGACTCCGGCGACGTCTGCGTCAACTACGACCGCGCCTACTTCACCTCCCACCACCTCGCGCCGCCGCAGACCTTCGCCGACCTGATCAAGCCGCAGTACAAGAACCTGCTGGTCACCGAGAACGTCTCCACCTCATCGCCGGGCCTGGCCTTCCTGCTGGGCACCGCCGCCACCTACGGCGACGCGGGATGGCAGGCGTACTGGAAGAAGCTGAAGGCCAACGGCGTCCAGGTCGTCGACAGTTGGGAGCAGGCGTACGACAGCGCCTTCTCCGGGTCGGCCGCCGGGAAGAAGGCCAAGGGCGACAAGCCGCTGGTGGTCTCCTACGCCTCCAGCCCGCCCGCCGAGGTGGTCGGCGTCAACCCGCCGCCCGCGCAGTCACCCGTCGGGGTGGCCACCGGCACCTGCTTCCGCCAGATCGAGTTCGCCGGAGTGCTGCACGGCGCGAAGAACCCGGCGGGCGCCGAGGCGTTCATCGACTTCATGCTCAGCAGGACCTTCCAGCAGGACATGCCGCTCCAGATGTACGTCGACCCGGTGGTGAAGGGCGCCACCGAGCCGGAGGTGTTCACCAAGTACGGCGCGAAGGTCCCGCACCCGACGACGCTCGCGCCCGACAAGATCGCCGCGAAGCGGGACGACTGGGTGAAGTCGTGGAACTCGATCGTCCTGTAGCCGTCCGGAAGGCGGGGTCCGCCGCGCTGGAGGCGGGACCCGCCGATCGGACGGCGGGGCGCCGCCGCACCGCGACCGGGCTCGCCCTGGCCGCCCTGCCGCTGGCGTTCTTCGCCGCCTTCTTCGCCTACCCGGTGGCGTCCATCGTCGGCCGGGGCCTGCACCCGGGCGGCCACTGGCGGCTGGGCCGGATCGGCGACGTGCTCGGCGACGGCTCGGTACGGCACGTGCTGTGGTTCACCTGCTGGCAGGCCGGCGCGTCCACCGCGCTGACCCTCGCGGTCGCGCTGCCCGGCGCGTACGCCTTCGCCCGGCTGGACTTCCCCGGCAAGCGGCTGCTGCGGGCGGTGGTCACCGTGCCGTTCGTGCTGCCGACTGTCGTCGCCGGCTCGGCGTTCCTCGCGCTGCTCGGGCAGGGCGGCTTCACCGACAGCCTCTTCGGCGTACGCCTGGACACCTCCGTGTGGGCGATCCTGATCGCGCACGTCTTCTTCAACTACGCCGTGGTCGTCCGCACCGTCGGCGGCCTGTGGGCGCAACTCGACCCGCGCCAGGAGGAGGCCGCCCGCATGCTCGGCGCGGGCCGCCTCGCCGCCTGGCGCCGCGTCACCCTGCCGGCCCTCGCCCCCTCCGTCGCGTCGGCCGCGGTGATGGTCTTCCTGTTCACCTTCACCTCCTTCGGCGTGATCCAGATCCTCGGCGGCCCCACCCGCGCCACCCTGGAGGTCGAGATCTACCGGGAGACCGCCGAGATCTTCGACCTGCCCACCGCGGCCGTGCTCACCCTGCTCCAACTCGTCGCGGTCGTCGCGATCCTGGCCGTGCATACCTGGACGGCCCGCCGCCGCGAGTCCGCGCTGCGGCTGGTCGACCCGGCCGGCACCGCGCACCGCCCGCGCGGCGCGGGCGAACGGATGCTGCTCGCCGCCGTCCTCGGGTCGATCGCGCTGCTGATCCTGCTGCCGCTCGGCGTGCTCGCGGCCCGCTCCCTCGACGGCCCGAACGGCTACGGCTTCGCCTTCTACCGCGCGCTCGGCTCCACCAGCGCCGACGGGACCTTCCTCGTCTCACCGCTGCACACGGTCTGGAACTCGCTGCGCTTCGCCGCCGCCGCGACCGTCATCGCCCTGCTGGTCGGCGGGCTGGCCACGGCCGCGCTCACCCGCCGCAGCGGGCGGCTGATGCGCGGCTTCGACGGGCTGCTGATGCTGCCGCTGGGCACCTCCGCGGTCACCGTCGGCTTCGGCTTCCTGATCACGCTCGACAAGCCGCCGCTCGACCTGCGCGACTCCTGGCTGCTGGTGCCGCTCGCACAGGCGCTGGTCGGCGCGCCGTTCGTGGTCCGGGTGATGCTGCCGGTGCTGCGGGCGGTCGACGAGCGGCTGCGGGAGGCCGCCGCGGTGCTCGGCGCGTCCCCGCTACGGGTCTGGCGCGAGGTCGAACTGCCCCTGGTCGGACGGGCGCTGGGCATCGCGGCCGGGTTCGCGTTCGCGGTGTCGCTCGGCGAGTTCGGCGCCACGGTCTTCATCGCCCGGCCCGACAGCCCCACCCTCCCGGTGGCCGTCTCCCGCCTGCTCGGCCGGGCCGGCGAGATGAACTACGGCCAGGCGATGGCCCTGAGCACCATCCTCATGGTGGTCTGCGCGGCCAGCCTGCTGATCCTGGAGTACCCGCTGTCCGGGCGTACGACGCCGCGCCGTAAGGACGCGCCGGGCGGTAAGGACGTAACGGCCGCCGCGCAGGGCCTGGCTGCGGCTCCCCGGGCCACCGCATCCCGCACGGCGCCTGAAGCTCCCGCCGTGCCCGAGGCCCCCGCTACCCCTGCCCGCTCGGAGAGCCCACGATGACCGATGCCCTGCTGAGCCTGGACGCCGCCACCGTACGGTTCGGGGCGCGCACCGCACTGGACGCGGTGAGCCTGGACGCGGCCGCGCACGAGATCGTCTGCGTGCTCGGGCCCAGCGGCAGCGGCAAGTCCACGCTGCTGCGCGCGGTCGCCGGGTTGCAGCCGCTCGACGGGGGCCGGGTGCTGCTGGACGGCGCCGACCAGGCGGGTGTGCCCGCGCACCGCCGCGGGGTCGGGCTGATGTTCCAGGACCACCAGCTCTTCCCGCAGCGCGACGTCGGCGGCAACGTGGCGTTCGGGCCGCGCATGCACAAGATGCCGCGCGAGGCCCGGGACCGGCGGACCGCCGAACTCCTCGACCTGGTCGGCCTGCCCGGGGCCGCCACCCGCCCGGTCGCCACGCTCTCCGGTGGCGAGCAGCAGCGGGTCGCCCTGGCCCGCGCGCTCGCGCCCGAGCCGCGCCTGCTGATGCTCGACGAGCCGCTGGGCCAGCTCGACCGTTCCCTGCGCGAGCGACTCGTGGTCGAACTGCGCCGGTTGTTCCGGCAGTTGGGCACCACCGTGCTGGCCGTCACCCACGACCAGGGCGAGGCGTTCGCGCTCGCCGACCGGGTGGTGGTGATGCGGGACGGGCGGATCGAGCGCAGCGGCACCCCGCTGGAGGTATGGCAGCGGCCCGATTCCGAGTTCGTGGCCCGCTTCCTCGGGTTCGACAACATCACCGGGGGCACGGTCAGCGGCGCCGTCGCCGCCACCGCCTGGGGCGAACTCCCCGTCCCGGACGGGACCCCCGACGGCGAGCACCTGATCCTCGTCCGGCCCTCCGGGGTGCGGCTCGGCCCGCCCGACACCGCCGGGCTGCGCTGCGAGGTCACCTCGCGGACCTTCCGGGGCGGCCACGTCGGCGTCATGCTCCGGCCCGAGCGCGGCCCCGCCCTCGAAGCGGAGTGCGCCCTGCGCGAGGCCCCGGAACTCGGGGCGTCCGTGGGTGCCTCGTTCGAGGCCGCGGACGTCGTCGTGCTCAGCCCTGCGGGAGGCTGAGCCGGTCCGCCCGTCCCGCCCGGTCCCGTAGGTTCCGGGACCGTCCGCCGGTGGTGGGCCGGTCGCGCAGTTCCCCGGGCCCCCGTTGACGGCTGCTCGCCATTGTGGTCCGCACGGACAGGGGCGCGGGGGGTACATCCCAGGCGAAGCTCTGGCGGGCCGGGTGCGCTTACGCGGAACCCAGGCGTTCCAGGGCCGCCGGGACATCGTCCACGCTGTCCACGAGGGCGACCCGTCCCCCCATCGAACGGCCCGCCGCCAAGGCGTTGAGCAGCGGCCAGACCGGCAACTCGTCCGTCCAGTACGCATGGTCCACCAGCACCATCGGCGCGGGCTCACCGTGCGAACCGTAGTAGTTCGCGGTGGCCGCGTCGAAGACCTCCTGGACGGTGCCGGCGGCGCCCGGGAGGAAGACCGCGCCGGCCGAGCAGCGCGAGAGCAGGCCGTCCTCACGGGTGGCGTTCGCGAAGAACTTCGCGATGTGCGCGGCGAAGGCGTTGGGCGGCTCGTGGCCGTAGAACCAGGTCGGCAGGCCGTAGGACGGCCCGCCGTCCGGCCAGCGGTCGCGTACCTCGAAGGCCGTCGACGCCCAGGCGTCGACGGACGGGCTGAAGGAGGGGGTGCCGGCCAGCACGTCGAGCGCCTTGCCGAGCATGACGTCGTCGTACGCGGCCGCGTACGCCCCGAAGTTGGCCGCCTCCATCGCGCCGGGCCCGCCACCGGTCGCCACCGTCAGCCCGGACTCCGCCAGCGACCGGCCCAGCCGCGCGGCGCCCGCGTACGCCTCCGTGCCGCGCTCCATCGCGTGCCCGCCCATCACCCCCACGACCCGCGCGCCGCCGAGTTGTTCGTCCAGCACGTCGGAGACCGCGTCGTCGTGGATGGAGCGCAGCATCGAGGCGAACACGTCGCCCTCCGCGGAGGTCCGCAGCCACCACTCGTACGTCAGCGCGTCCGGCGTCGCGGCGTACCCGCCCTCGGCGAGGTCCGCGTACAGCTCCTCGGGCCGGTAGGGCGCCGCGCGGTACGGGTCGAACGGCAGGCCGGGCACCGGCGGGAAGACCAGCGCGCCGCCGGCCCGTACGTGCGCCAGGGCCTGCGGCTCCATCGGGCAGCCGAGGAACACCGCCTCCGACGTGTCGGTCACCAGCAGCGCGAAGGTCCGCGAGGTGAGGTCCACGGCCCGCACCCGGCAGTCCGCGAACGACCCGCCGAGCGCGACCGCGTCGAACTCCTCCAGCGTCTCCACCCCGCGGGCCCGGTGGATGGGCTCGGGTGCCGCGTCCGAGGGCTCCTTCGGCGGCTCCGGCGGGCCCGGCGGACGGCGGGCGCCGCGCGTGGGGCGGGGCAGCCGCGGATGGGGCGGATGGGGCGAATCGGGGGGAGTAGGCGCTGGCACGCGAGCACGATAGCGCGCTCAGGTGTGCGCCGGGCCGTGGCGAAGGAGGACCTCTGCGTCGCGCTGTTGACGCGGCGCCGCGCGGATGACCGCAGGCGGCGCCGCGTCATGTGCCCGGCGATCCGGGATACGGCGCTACGGCGTCGGGGACAGCGCCGCGACCAGCAGCGTGGGCACCAGGAAGGCGACCACCAGGGCGCCCGTGCGCACGGCCGCCGAGGCGCGCAGCATGGTGGCGGGCACCGCCAGCTCGCGGAGCGCGGCGGTGGTGGAGGCGCGCTCGGTGCGGGACTCCATGGCGGCCACCGCGGTCGAGGCCAGCACGCACACGCAGACCAGCGTCGCCGCGAACGTGGTCACCGGGCCCAGCGTCCGGCCGTTGTGCTGGTGCAGGCCGTATCCGGACAGCGCCACGGCCGCGGTCGCCGAGAGCAGGCCGAGCGGGCGGCCGAGCCGGCGCGCCTCGTGCTGGAGGCCGCGGCCGGACAGCAGCCGCAGCCCGCCCGGCCGGTACGCGGCGATCAGCCGCCCGCAGCCGTAGACCAGTCCCGGTCCCGCCAGCACCAGGCCCGCCGCGGTCAGCACCCAGCCGCCGACCGCGGCCGGGGCCATCGAGCCGAGCCCGCTGGGCAGCGGGAAGCTGTGCCCGTCGGGCGCCGTCACCTCGATCGCCAGACCCACGGCGACCAGCGCGACCCCCCACGGCAGCCCGCCCGGCATGTCCTCGGCGGACTTGCCTTCGGCCCGCAGCCGCGCCGCGCTCGCGACACCGGCGGTCAGCGGGACCAGCGCGAGCAGCGTCACCGCGCCGGCCGGCGGCAGGCTCCGGCCCGCCGCGAGCAGCCCGGGCCCGACGCCGTGGTACGGCACGCCCGTCACGTCGCCGCGCAGTTGGAGGAAGGCGAGCAGGGCCAGCACGCTGCCGAACGCGCTCACCACGGTCACCGTCGCCGCGGTCAGCAGCACCACGCCGTTGCGGCCGAGACCGACCGCGGCGAGGCCGGCCCGGGGCCACCCGCCGGACTGCGCGCGGCCCACCGCGACCGCGAGCTGCACGGTGACCACGAGGGGGACGACGCACCAGCCGAGCCGCGCGACCGCGTCCGACGTCCCGCCCTTCGGGTGCGCCAGCGCCCAGCCGAGGGCTGCCAGCAGGAGCAGGCCGCTGCCGCACGACGCGAGCGCCACCAGGGCCCATCGGCCCAGCGCGGCGGGCCGGGCCCCGCGCAGCAGCCGCAGGCTCAGCACGAGCCGCTCCGCGCCGCGGCGCCGCCGTGCCGGCCCGGGTGCGCGCCGGGGGCGCTCATACGGTCGCCGGGCGGGGCGCGGACAGGTCCTGGTCCTGATCCTGGGCAGCAGTTCCGGCGCGGCCGTCGGCGAAGGGGATGACGCGGTCGGCGTGCGCGGCGATGTCGGGGTCGCTGGTGGCCAGGACGACGGTGATGCCGTGCGTGCGGGCCGCGCTGGTGAGGGTGCGCAGGACGTGGGCGCGGTCGTTGCGGTGCAGCGGGGCGGTCGGCTCGTCGGCGAAGACCACCGCCGGTCCGGTGACCAACGCCCTTGCCACGGCGACCCGTTGGCGCTTCGCGGCGGGCAGCCCGGTCGGGCGCCGGCGGGCGATGTCGCCGATGTCCAAGCGGTCCAGCCACTCACAGGCGGCGGCCCGGGCGGCCCTGCTGCTCTCGCCGCGCAGCAGCAGCGGCAGCGCGGCGTTCTCCCAGACGTTCAGCTCGGGCAGCAGCTGCGGGTCGGCGCCGATCCAGCCGAAGCGGTCGCGGCGCAGCCGCTCCCGGGCGGTCTCGGGCAGCGTGTGCACGGGGCCGCTGTTGAACCACACCTCGCCCTCGTCCGGGACGAGCTGCCCGGAAAGGCAGCGCAGCAGGGTCGACTTCCCCGAGCCGCGCGGACCGGCGAGCGCGAGGATCTCCCCGGCCCGCACGCTCACGGACACGCCGAGCAGCGCGGGCGAGCCCTGGTAGGAGTGGCGCAGGGCGCGAGCCCAGAGCACGTCGTTGTCGGGCGGGGCCTCCATGCCGTACCTCCGCGGATTGCGAGTTCACTCGGCCAACGAGCCCGGCGCCTGTCCGGTCACTCCCCGGCACGGTATGCATCCGACCCCAGCGATTCCTTGCAGGCGCAGCGGCGAACCCCCCGATCGGCCGAGCGCCCCCGCCCGGCCCTGCGGCCCCCTACCGGAAGCAGGGTGCCCTACAGGGGCGCGGGGAACTGCGCGATCAGCCACCGCTGTGGCGCGCCGGGCCCGCGGGCCCAGCTCTCGCGGCGGGATCGCCGGACCACCGGCTGGTCGCGAAGCTCCTCCCCAAGAGCCTCGCCTGGGAGGTCCCCCCAGCGCCCCTCACGGGTGAACGTCCTCCGCGAAAGTGCCCAGCGCCCCTGGGCACCGCCGCCCGCCAGGGCACCCCCGCCCCGGGGAGGGGGCGCCGTCAGAGTTTGGTCCAGGCCGTCCGCAGGACATCGCGGAGGATGTCCTCGATCTCATCGAAAAGCGGCTGCTCCGAGATGAGCGGCGGGGCGAGCTGGATGACGGGGTCGCCACGGTCGTCGGCGCGGCAGTAGAGCCCGTTGTCGAAGAGCGCCTTGGACAGGAAGCCGTACAGGACGCGCTCGGTCTCCTCGTCGGTGAACGTCTCCTTCGTCGCCTTGTCCTTGACGAGTTCGATGCCGTAGAAGAAGCCGTTGCCGCGTACGTCGCCGACGATCGGGAGGTCGCTCAGCTTGTCGAGGGTGGCGCGGAAGGCGGCCTCGTGGTCGAGCACGTGCTGGTTGAGCCCTTCGCGCTCGAAGATGTCGAGGTTGGTGAGGGCCACGGCGGCGGAGACCGGGTGGCCGGCGAAGGTGTAGCCGTGCAGGAAGGTGTTGTCGCCGCGGTAGAACGGCTCGGCCAGCCGGTCGGAGATGATGCACGCACCGATCGGGGAGTACCCGGAGGTCATGCCCTTGGCGCAGGTGATCATGTCGGGGACGTAGTCGAACTTGTCGCAGGCGAACATCGTGCCCAGCCGCCCGAACGCGCAGATCACCTCGTCGGAGACGAGCAGGACGTCGTACCGGTCGCAGATCTCGCGGACCCGCTGGAAGTAGCCGGGCGGCGGCGGGAAGCAGCCGCCGGCGTTCTGCACCGGTTCGAGGAAGACCGCGGCGACCGTCTCGGGGCCTTCGAAGACGATCTCCTGCTCGATCTGGTCGGCGGCCCAGCGGCCGAACGCCTCCGGGTCGTCGCCGTGGATCGGGGCGCGGTAGATGTTGGTGTTGGGCACCTTGCGGGCGCCGGGCACCAGCGGCTCGAACGGGGCCTTGAGCGCGGGCAGTCCGGTGATCGACAGCGCGCCCTGCGGGGTGCCGTGGTAGGCGACCGCACGCGAGATCACCTTGTACTTGGTGTGGTTGCCGGTGAGCTTGTGGTACTGCTTCGCCAGCTTCCAGGCGGTCTCCACCGCCTCGCCTCCACCGGTGGTGAAGAAGACCTTGTTGAGGTCCCCGGGGGCGTATCCGGCCAGCCGCTCGGCGAGTTCGACCGCCTTGGGGTGGGCGTAGCTCCAGATCGGGAAGAAGGCCAGCTCCTGCGCCTGCTTGTAGGCGGTCTCGGCCAGTTCGTGCCGCCCGTGCCCGGCCTGCACCACGAACAGCCCGGACAGGCCGTCGATGTAGCGCTTGCCGTGCGCGTCGTAGATGGAGGAGCCCTCGCCGCGGACGATGGTCGGCACCGGGGCGTCCTGGTAGTCCGACATGCGGGTGAAGTGCATCCACAGGTGGTCGTACGCGGACTTCGACAGATCAGGCTGATCGGCGTTCGGAGCGGTCATGGCTATCTGGTTCCCCAGGTGTAGGTCTGCTTGCGGAGCTTGAGGTAGACGAAGGTCTCGGTGGAGCGGACGCCCGGCAGCGCGCGGATGCGCTTGTTGATCATCTCCAGCAGGTGGTCGTCGTCCTCGCAGACGATCTCCACCAGCAGGTCGAAGGAGCCGGCGGTGAGCACGACGTACTCGACCTCGTCGAGGGCCGCGAGCGCGTCGGCGACCGGTTCGAGGTCGCCCTCGACGTTGACGCCGACCATCGCCTGGCGGCGGAAGCCCACGGTGAGCGGGTCGGTCACCGCGACGATCTGCATCACGCCCTGGTCGAGCAGTTTCTGCACCCGCTGGCGCACTGCGGCCTCCGACAGCCCCACGGCCTTGCCGATCGCCGCGTACGGGCGGCGCCCGTCCTCCTGGAGCTGTTCGATGATCGCCTTCGACACCGCGTCGATCGAGGCGGAAGCGCCGTTCATGTCACGAGTGGCCACGCGCACCACTGTGCAGGAGAGGTCGACGGTCCCGCAAGCCCTTCACGATGAATTCCGTTGTGTTAAGCCTTCTGTAACACCGAATCGGTTGTTCTGGCCGGGCGGGTGTGTCGAATACGGCAGTTCTGGCGCTAAGCTGGGCAGCGTCTCACCCCATGGACATGGACCAGAAGGACCAGGGAGCAAGCGCCGTGACCGAACTCCGTACTCTGCGCAACCACATCGACGGAGAATTCCGCGACGCCGCCGACGGGCGTACCACCGAGGTGGTCAGCCCGGTCACCGGGCGGGCGTACGCGACCGCTCCGCTGTCCGGCCAGGCCGACGTCGACGCGGCGATGGCCGCCGCCAAGGCCGCCTTCCCGGGCTGGCGCGACACCACTCCCGCCGAGCGGCAGAAGGCGCTGCTCAAGATCGCCGACGCGATCGAGGCGCGCGCCGACGAGCTGGTCGCGGTGGAGAGCGAGAACACCGGCAAGCCGCTCGCGCTGACCGCGAGCGAGGAGGTCCCGCCGATGGTGGACCAGATCCGGTTCTTCGCCGGCGCCGCCCGGATGCTGGAGGGCCGCTCGGCCGGCGAGTACATGGAGGGCCTGACCTCCATCGTGCGGCGCGAGCCGGTCGGGGTGTGCGCGCAGGTCGCGCCCTGGAACTACCCGATGATGATGGCGGTGTGGAAGTTCGCCCCGGCGATCGCGGCGGGCAACACCGTGGTGCTCAAGCCGTCCGACACCACCCCGGCCTCCACGGTGCTGCTCGCCGAGATCATCGCCGGCGTCCTGCCCAAGGGCGTCTTCAACGTGGTGTGCGGCGACCGCGACACCGGCCGGCTGATGGTCGAGCACCCGGTGCCGGCGATGGCGTCCATCACCGGGTCGGTACGGGCCGGCATCGAGGTCGCCGGGTCCGCCGCCAAGGACGTCAAGCGGGTGCACCTGGAGCTGGGCGGCAAGGCCCCCGTGGTGGTCTTCGACGACCTCGACAGCGCGGCGCTGGCCAAGGCCGCCGAGGACATCGCGGTCGCCGGCTTCTTCAACGCCGGCCAGGACTGCACCGCCGCCTGCCGGGTGCTGGTGCAGGAAGGCGTGCGCGAGGAGTTCACCGCGGCGCTGGCCAAGGCCGCCGCCGGCACCAGGACCGGCCTGCCCGACGACGAGGACGTGCTCTTCGGCCCGCTCAACAACGCCAACCAGCTCGCGCAGGTCACCGGCTTCATCGAGCGGCTGCCCGCGCACGCCAAGGTCGAGGCGGGCGGCCACCGGGTCGGTGAGGAGGGCTACTTCTACGCGCCCACCGTCGTCTCCGGGCTGCTGCAGGACGACGAGGCCGTGCAGCGCGAGGTGTTCGGCCCGGTCATCACCGTGCAGTCGTTCACCGACGAGGAGCAGGCCGTCACCTGGGCCAACGACGTGGACTACGGCCTGGCCTCCTCGGTGTGGACCAAGGACCACGGCCGGGCGATGCGGATGTCCAAGAAGCTGGACTTCGGCTGCGTGTGGATCAACACCCACATCCCGCTGGTCGCCGAGATGCCGCACGGCGGGTTCAAGCAGTCCGGCTACGGCAAGGACCTGTCCGCGTACGGCTTCGAGGACTACACCCGGATCAAGCACGTCATGACGTCGCTGGAGGCGTGAGCAGGCGGTAGTGCCGTGACCGCACCGGCCCGGCCGTCATCCCGGTGACGGCCGGGCCGGGCCGGGGCGGGCCGAGGAAGGCCGCCCGCTCGGGCACCGGCCCGCGCTCACCCGTCCCGCGTTCACCCGTTCCGCGCCCCCGGCGGGCCGCCGACCACCCCGGTCCTGGCGGCGGCCCGTCGCAGGTGCGGCAGCACCCGCGCCAGGGGCACCGTGGACGGCACGGTGACGCCCAGCGCGGCGACCACCCTGCCCTCCTCCGTACGCAGCGGCACCGCCGCGGCCACCTCGCCGAGCCGGAACTCCTCCTTGGCCAGCGCGAATCCGGCCTGCCGTATCCGCCGCAACTCCCGCTCCAGCGGCCCACCCGCCGGACGGGTGTGGGCGGTGAAGCGCTCCGTCGGGCCGACCGGGGCCGGCGGGCCCCAGGCGAGCAGCACCTTGCCGAGCGCGGTGGCGTGCAGCGGCAACCGGTCCGCCCCGCCGCCCGCGCCCGGGCCCGCGCCCTCCAGCACCAGCGCGGCGCCGCGCTCCAGCACGGCCACCTCGGCCCGGCCGCCGGTGGCGGTGGCGAGGTCCCGCAGCGGCTCGCGGGTCACCGCGCGCAGGCGGTGCGGGCACGGTGAGGTCCCGCCGATCGCCCACAGCCGGGTGCCGAGCCGGTACGAACCGTCGGCGAACCGCTCCAGGCCGCCCCACGCCACGAGTTCGCGCACCAGACGCAGGGCGGTGGGCGCGGGCAGGTCCGCGCGCCGCGCGATCTCGCTGAGCCGCAGACCGCCGTCGGGTGCCCGGCCGGTCCCCGTCCGCTGCGTGAACGCGTCGAGCACCGCCAGCAGCTTCGCGGACACGGTGCGCCCCGGGGTACGGGAGTTGCCGGACATCTCATTCGCCCTTCGCCGACTCGGCCGGGGGTACCCCGCTTCCAGGGCGGAAGCGGCTTCCACCAGGCGGCTTCCACCAAGCGGCCTCCACCGGGCGGACCCCCGGGAAAGGCTTCCACCGGCCGCCTTCCACTGGGTGGAATGCGGCGCTGGCCGCCGAGCGCGCCCGCCCGCCACCCTCAACACCATGAACCTGGACCTGACTTCCGACCAGCTGCTGTCCACCACCCGCGCGGTACGGCTGCGGCTCGACCTCGACCGCCCGGTGCCGCGGCACCTGCTGGAGGAGTGCGTCGACCTGGCCGTCCAGGCGCCGACCGGCCGCAACCGGCAGCGCTGGCACTTCGTGATCGTCACCGACGAGGACAAGCGCCGCGAGGTCGCCGACATCTGGCGGGCCAGCGCGGCCGCGCCCGGCGACGCCGAGCCGCTGACCGCCCGCGACGTCCGGCGCGCCAACGTGGCGTCCGGCCGGATGGCGCGGGTCGGCGCCGGCTTCGCCCACCTCCACGCGAACCTGCACCGGGTGCCGGCACTGGTCGTCCCGTACGTGGAAGGACGCACCGACGGCGCCTCCGTGGAACGCCAGGCCGGCACCTGGGGCTCGATCCTCCCCGCCGTGTGGAGCTTCATGCTCGCCGCCCGGGAACGCGGTCTCGGCTCCTGCTGGACCACCGGCGGCCTGGCGTACGAGCGCGAGCTGTCCCGGGCGCTGGGCGTGCCGTACGAGCGGCTGATGCAGGCGGCGTTCATCCCCGTCGCCTACACGATCGGCACCGAATTCCGGCCGGCCCGGCGGGTGCCGCGTGCGGAGGTGCTGCACTGGCAGGGGTGGTGAGGCCGGGCGGTCAGGCGGGCCGGGACGCCACGCGCAGCAGCGCGTCCAGCCGGTTGCTGGTGATGGCGTCCACCCCGGCCGCGACCAGGCGGGACATCGAGCGCTGCCAGTCCGCGGTCCAGGCGGCGACCAGCAGGCCGCGGTCGTGCGCCCAGGCGACGGTGGCCGGATTCGCCAGCCCGAAGCGGAGGTTGAGCCAGCGCGGGCCGAGGCCGTCGATCAGCGAGTCGGCGGGGCGCGCGGAGGTCGTCCAGGTCATGGCGACCTCGGCCGACGGCTCCAGGGCGCGCACCTCGCGCATCGCGGCCAGCTCGCCGCAGTAGTAGACCCGGTCGGCCGCGCCCGCCTCCCGCACCGCGGTGATCGCCGCGGCCGCCTGCGGGACCTCGGTGAGGTCGATCAGCATCCGGGCCGGGCCGGGCTGGCGCAGGAGTTCGGCGAGCGCGTCCGCGAAGGCCGGCACGCCGCCGCCGGTGGCCTCGGCCACCTCGTCGTAGGTCAGCGAGGTCACCGGCGCAGGGCGCCCCCACAGCCGCTCCAGGGTCGCGTCGTGCAGCAGCACCGGCACGCCGTCCCGGGTGAGGCGGACGTCCACCTCGACGACGTCGGCGCCCTTGTGCAGGGCGGAGCGCACCGAGGGCAGGGTGTTCTCGCGGTGTACGTAAGGGTCGCCCCTATGGGCGACGACCGTTACCCGGTGTCCAGGGCGCGGGGCCACGGCGTCAGCTCCGCGCGGCGGGGACGCCGGTACCGCCGGTGGAGGCGTCGCCGGACGCGGCGGTGTACGCGTCGATCTCCGCCGCCAGCCGCGCCTTGCCCGCCGGGTCGAGGAACGACGCGTGCACCGCGTTCTTCGCCAGGTCCGCGAGGCCCGCCCGGTCCAGCTCCAGCAGCCGGGCGGCGACCGCGTACTCCGTGTTCAGGTCGGTGCCGAACATCGGCGGGTCGTCGCTGTTGACGGTGACCAGGACACCGGCCTCGACCATCCGCCGGATCGGGTGCTCCTCCAGCGTGGGCACCACCCGGGTGGCGATGTTGGAGGTCGGGCAGACCTCCAGCGGGATGCGGTGCTCGGCGAGGTGGTCCAGCAGCCGGGGGTCCTGAACGGCGCTGGTGCCGTGGCCGATCCGCTCCGCGCCCAGGGCGTCCAGCGCGTCCCAGATCGTCTGCGGGCCGGTGGCCTCGCCGGCGTGCGGCACGCTGTGCAGCCCGGCCGCCCTGGCCCGGTCGAAGTACGGCTTGAACTGCGGCCGCGGCACCCCGATCTCGGGCCCGCCGAGCCCGAAGGAGACCAGGCCCTCCGGCCGCAGGTCCACCGCCAGGTGCGCGGTCTCCTCGGCCGACTCCAGGCCCGCCTCGCCGGGGATGTCGAAGCACCAGCGCAGCACCACGCCCAACTCCGCCTCCGCGGCCTTGCGGGCGTCCTCGATCGCCTCCATGAACGCCTGCGCGGGGATGCCCCGGCGGGTCGAGGAGTACGGCGTCACGGTCAGCTCGGCGTAGCGGATCTGCTGCCGGGACATGTCCCGCGCCACCTCGTAGGTCAGCAGCCGCACGTCCTCGGCGTCCCTGATCAGGTCCACCACGGACAGGTAGACCTGGATGAAGTGCGCGAAGTCCTTGAAGGTGAAGTACTCGGCGAGCGCGGCCGGGTCGGAGGGCACCTTGGAGTCCGGGTGCCGGGCGGCCAGTTCCGAGACGATCCGCGGCGAGGCGGAGCCCACGTGGTGGACATGCAGCTCGGCCTTCGGCAGCCCGGCGATGAAGGAGTCAAGACCGGCGCCGGCGGCGGGGACGGCGGCGGGGGAGGGGCCGGGGACGGTCTCGGGCATGCGGGGTTCCTCCGGAGGGGCGTGCGGGACGGGCCGGCGCGCGGCCGGTGCCGTTCATCGTAATGCGCCCCGCCCCCGGGTACGGGTCCTGCCGGCGCGGGGCGCAGCGAAAGGTCGGAGCACAGATTTCGTCGATTAACCAAAAGGCAACAACGGAATCCCTTGTTGGAGGCGGTCGGCTCTGCCAGGATCAGCCATCAATCCAGGCTTTGACCACGCTGGTACATGGATTCGCGACCCCGGCGGGGCGCCCCGGCCACCCCTGGCCGGTCCTCCCGGCCGGCCCCCGGCCACCCGCCCGGCGCCACCCGGCCGATCCCTCGGAAGGGCACCACCCATGGAGCTGTTCGAGACCCTCACACCGCCCCAGCGCGCCGCCATGGCGCGCAGCATGACCAGCGGACGAGGAGCGCTCGCCCGCCGTTCGCTGCTGCGGGCCGCCGGGCTCGGCGCGGTCGCCACCGTCGGCCTCACCGGCTGCGGCATCCCCGCGGCCGGCCGCAAGGGCGACACCGTCTCCACCGACCACTCGGCGCAGGAGAAGGTGGTCGACTTCTCCAACTGGACCGAGTACATCGACGTCACCGACGACGGCAAGCACCATCCGACCCTCGACGCCTTCACCAAGCGCACCGGGATCAAGGTCAAGTACACCGAGGACATCAACGACAACGTCGAGTTCTTCGGCAAGATCAAGCCGCAGCTCGCCGCGGGCCAGGACACCGGCCGCGACCTGATGGTGCTCACCGACTGGCTGGCCGGCCGGATGATCCGGCTCGGCTGGGTGCAGCAACTCGACTCCGCGAACCTGCCGCACGCCTACGCCAACCTGGAACAGCGCTTCCGCAGCCCCGAGTGGGACCCCGGCCGCGCCTACTCCTACCCCTGGCAGGGCATCGCCACCTGTATCGCCTACAACAAGAAGGCCACCGGCGGGCGGAAGATCAGCTCCGTCTCCCAACTCCTCGACGACAGCTCGCTCAAGGGCAAGGTCGCCATGCTCTCCGAGATGCGCGACACCATCGGGATGACCCTGCTCGACATGGGCGAGCTGCCCGAGAAGGTCACCGACGACACCTTCGACGCGGCCGTCGCCCGCATCCAGAAGGCCGTCGACAGCCAGCAGATCCGGAAGTTCACCGGCAACGACTACACCGACGGCCTCAGCAAGGGCGACATCGCCGCCTGCCTGGCCTGGGCCGGCGACCTGGTCCAACTGCGCCTCGACGACCCCGACATCGAGTACGTCTTCCCCGACTCGGGCTTCCTGTCGTCCACCGACAACCTGCTGATCCCCGACAAGGCCCGGCACAAGACGAACGCGGAACGGCTGATCGACTACTACTACGAGCCCGCGGTCGCCGCGCAGGTCTCGGCGTACATCAACTACGTGTGCCCGGTCGCCGGGGTGAAGCCGTACCTGGCGAAGATCGACCCGAAGCTGGCGAGCAACCCGCTGATCATCCCCGACGCAGCCATGGACGCCAAGGGCCACGACTTCCGCTCGCTCACCGACGCCCAGGACGCGCGGTACGAGGACAAGTTCTCCAAACTCATCGGCGCCTGACCCCGGCCTGCTCCCGCACCCCCCGAGGACAACCCATGACGACCCCCAGCACGAGCACAGCGAAGTCCGCCGACGCCGCCGTCCGCCTCACCGGGATCAGCAAGTCCTACGGCGCCTTCACCGCCGTCCACCCGCTCGAACTGGCGGTGCCGGCCGGCTCGTTCTTCGCGCTGCTCGGCGCGTCCGGCTGCGGCAAGACCACCACGCTGCGGATGATCGCCGGCCTGGAGACGCCCAGCACCGGCGCGGTGCACCTGGGCGGCCAGGACGTCACCGCGCTGCCGCCGTACAAGCGCCCGGTCAACACCGTCTTCCAGAACTACGCGCTCTTCCCGCACCTGGACGTCTACGAGAACGTGGCGTTCGGGCTGCGCCGGCGCGGCATCAAGCCGGTGAAGAAGCAGGTCGGCGAGATGCTCGAACTGGTGCAGCTCGGCCCGCTGGCCCGTCGCCGGCCGCACCAGCTCTCCGGCGGCCAGCAGCAGCGCGTCGCGGTGGCCCGCGCGCTGATCAACCAGCCGAAGGTGCTGCTGCTCGACGAGCCGCTCGGCGCGCTCGACCTGAAGCTGCGCCGCCAGATGCAGCTCGAACTCAAGCGCATCCAGACCGAGGTGGGCATCACCTTCATCCACGTTACCCACGACCAGGAGGAGGCCATGACGATGGCCGACACCGTCGCGGTGATGAACGCCGGCCGGGTCGAGCAGATGGGCGCGCCCGCCGACCTCTACGAGAACCCCTCCTCCACCTTCGTGGCGAACTTCCTCGGCACCTCCAACCTGATCGAGGCCGAGGTCACCGGCGTCGCCGACGGCACCCTCACGCTCACCCGCGCCGGGCAGGAACTGGCGCTGCCCGCCGCCCGCTGCCGTACCGAGGCGGCCCGCGGCGACCGGGTGCTGGCCGGGGTCCGCCCGGAGAAGATCACCCTCGTGCACCGCGACGACGCGGCCGGCGTGCCCGCCGGCCGGAACCGGATATCCGGCCGGATCGTGGACTCCAGCTTCATCGGCGTGTCCACCCAGTACGTGGTCGACAGCCCGGTCGGCGCCGACCTGGAAGTCTTCGTGCCGAACGTGGAGCGCGACGCCCGGCTGGTGCCCGGCGCGCCGGTCGTCCTGCACTGGAACCCCGAGCACACCTTCGGTCTCGACGCGGGACAGGACATCGGCGCCGGCCTGGACGCGGGGCTGGACGACGCGGCCGGCGACGGGAGGACCGGCGGCGCCGAGTCGCAGGGCGGCGGCACCGACCGCACCGAGTCCGCCGAGGGGGCCGCCGTATGACCGCCGCCACCGAACCCCTGCCGCCGCCCGCCGCCGCGGCGCCCCGGCCGCCCAAGGCGCTGCGCCGGGCCGCCGCCCGCCGGCGCCGGGTGCCGTACCTGCTGCTGCTGGCCGGGGTGGCCTGGCTGCTGGTCTTCTTCGTCGCCCCGATGGTCTACCAGGCGTCCACCTCGGTGCAGACCGGCACCCTGGAGGACGGCTTCAAGGTCACCTGGCACTTCGCCACCTACTGGGACGCGCTGAGCGAGTACTGGCCGCACTTCGTGCGCTCCCTGGTCTACGCCGGCATCGCCACCGTGCTGTGCCTGGTGATCGGCTACCCGCTGGCGTACACCATCGCCTTCCGGGCCGGGCGGTGGCGCAACGTGCTGCTGATCCTGGTGATCGCGCCGTTCTTCACCAGCTTCCTGATCCGCACCCTCGCCTGGGAGACGATCCTCGCCGACCAGGGGCCGGTGGTGTCCTTCCTCAACGACGTCCACCTGCTCGACGTGACGTCCTGGCTGCGGATCACCCAGGGCGACCGGGTGCTGGCCACCCCGCTTGCCGTGGTGTGCGGCCTGACCTACAACTTCCTGCCGTTCATGATCCTGCCGCTGTACACCTCGCTTGAGCGGGTCGACGGCCGGCTGCACGAAGCGGCCGGCGACCTGTACGCCACCCCGTTCACCGTCTTCCGCAAGGTGACCTTCCCGCTGTCGATGCCCGGCGTGGTGGCCGGCACCCTGCTGACCTTCATCCCCGCCTCCGGGGACTACATCAACGCCGAGTTGCTGGGCTCCACCAACCAGCAGATGATCGGCAACGTCATCGAGTCGCAGTTCCTGCGGGTGCTCGACTACCCGACGGCCGCCGCCCTCTCGTTCATCCTGATGGCCGTCATCCTCGCCGTCGTCACCCTCTACATCCGCCGGGCCGGAACGGAGGAGCTGGTCTGATGCGCCTGATCCGCCGGCTGCGCGCCAACCTCGTGGTGATCGCGGGCGTCCTCGCCCTCGGGTACCTCATCCTGCCGAACCTGGTGGTGCTCGCCTTCTCCTTCAACAAGCCCAAGAGCCGCTTCAACTACACCTGGAACCAGTTCTCCACCGACGCCTGGCAGCACCCCTGCGGCGTCGCCGGCATGTGCGGCTCGCTCACCCTCAGCCTGAAGATCGCGGTCTACGCCACCCTCGCCGCCACCGTGCTCGGCACCATGACCGCCTTCGCGCTCGCCCGCTACCGCTTCCGCGGCCGGGCCGCCACCAACATGCTGATCTTCCTGCCGATGGCGATGCCCGAGGTGGTGATGGGCGCCTCGCTCGGCACCCTCTTCCTCAACATGCGCATCCAGTTCGGCTTCTGGACCATCCTCATCGCGCACATCATGTTCTGCCTGAGCTTCGTGGTGACCGCGGTCAAGGCCCGCGTGATGAGCATGGACCCGCGGCTGGAGCAGGCCGCGCAAGACCTCTACGCCACCCCGACGCAGACCTTCCTGCGGGTCACGCTGCCGCTGGCCGCACCCGGCATCGCGGCCGGCGCGCTGCTGTCGTTCGCGCTGTCCTTCGACGACTACATCATCACCAGCTTCAACGCCGGCAACAGCGTCACCTTCCCGATGTTCGTCTGGGGCTCGGCGCAGCGCGGCACCCCGGTGCAGGTCAACGTGATCGGCACCGCCATGTTCGTGCTCGCGGTGCTGCTGGTGCTGGCCGGGCAGCTGGTCGGGGGCCGCAGGAAGGCGCGTGGCTGACATGGACCCGGCCCGCGCGCTCGCCGCCGCCCGCCCGCTGCCGTACTGGCTCGACGACCCGGCCCGGCCGGACGCCGAACCGGCCCTGGCCGGCGCCGAGCACTGCGACCTGCTGGTGATCGGCGGCGGCTACAGCGGGCTGTGGACGGCGCTGCTGGCGAAGGAGCGCGACCCGGACCGGGACGTGGTGCTGGTCGAGGGCGGCCGGATCGGCGCGGCCGCCTCCGGCCGCAACGGCGGCTTCTGCGCGGCCAGCCTCACCCACGGCACCGCCAACGGACTGGCGCGCTGGCCCGAGGAGTTCGCGACCCTCCAGGCGCTCGGCGAGCGCAACCTCGACGCCATCGAGGCCGCCGTCGCACGCTACGGCCTGGACTGCGAGTTCGAGCGGACCGGTGAGATCGACGTGGCCACCGCCGACCACCAGGTCGAGGAGTTGCGCGAGGCCCACGCCACCGCCGTGCGGCACGGCCTGGACCTGGAACTGCTCGACCGCGACCAGGTGCGCGCCGAGGTCGACTCGCCCACCTTCCGCGCCGGCCTGTACGACCGGAGCGGCGTCGCGCTGGTCCACCCGGCCAAGCTCGCCTGGGGCCTGAAGCGCGCCGCCACCCGGGCCGGCGTGCGGATTCACGAGCACACCCCCGCCACGGCCCTGGTCCGGCACGGCGCCGCGCTCGCCGTGCGCACCCCGTACGGCAGGGTGCTCGCCCACCATGTGGCCCTGGGCACCGGCGTGTTCCCCTCCCTGCTGCGCCGCACCCGGCACCACACCGTGCCGGTCTACGACTACGCCCTGACCACCGAACCCCTCACCGCCGACCAGCGCGCCGCGATCGGCTGGCGCGGTCGGCAGGGCCTGGGCGACAGCGCCAACCGCTTCCACTACTTCCGGCTGACCGCCGACGGCCGCGTGCTGTGGGGCGGTTACGACGCGATCTACCCGCGCGGCGGCCGGATGAGCGCCGCGTACGACCACCGCCCGGAGACGTACCTGCGGCTGGCCCGGCACTTCTTCGCCTGCTTCCCGCAGTTGGAGGGGGTGCGGTTCAGCCACGCCTGGGGCGGCGCGATCGACACCTGCACCCGCTTCTCGGCGTTCTTCGGCACGGCGTACGGCGGGCGGGTCGCGTACGCGGCCGGGTACACCGGACTCGGCGTCGGCGCCACGCGGTTCGGCGCCGAGGTGATGCTCGACCTGCTGGCCGGGCGGCCCACCGAGCGCACCGCGCTCACCATGGTGCGCGAGCGCCCGCTGCCCTTCCCGCCCGAGCCGCTGGCCACCGCCGGGATCGGGCTGACCCAGTGGTCGCTGGCCCGCGCCGACCGCGCGCGGGGGCGGCGCAACCTGTGGCTGCGCGCCCTGGACCGGGCCGGTCTTGGCTTCGACTCGTGAGCGGCCCGCACCCGGCCCGCGCCGCCCGGCTGTGAGCCGGATCACTACCAATGGGTAGCGAAACCCGCGTAATGATCCGGCCCCACCCCTGTCTCTCGTGTGACGGCAGACGCGTCACACGAGAGACGGAGGGGGCCCACGATGGCCGACACGGGCGCGAAGAGCGCGGTGGAGTGGCTGGCTTCGGTAGCGGACGACCCGCGGGGGTGCAGGTGGGAGTGGGAGCGCAGCGCGCTCGGGGTGGCGCTGCTGCCCGCCGGGCGGCAGTGGGACGTGCTGATCCTGCCCGGCAGGATCGGCTACCCCACGCTCGACGTGCTGACCCGGCTGATGGGCCGGACCGGCCCGGTGCTCGCCGACTTCGGCGACGCCCGGATGGGATTCTTCGTGCCGCCGGGCACCGCCGCCCGCTGGCTCGGCACCGGGGTGCGGGGGGCCGGGCGCGGCACCTGGATCGTGGTGCCCTACCCCGGCCGGCCGACCGGGGGAGTGCGCTGGCTGGTCCCCCCGGACGGCTCCGGGCACCTCACCGACCCGGTGGTGCTGGAACTGGCGATGCACGAGGCGGCCGCCCAGCTCGCCGGCGGGTAGGTCCCGGGCCCTCCGGCCCGGCCCGGGTGCTTGTGGCACCCCGCCGCCCGTGGCGACACTGGCGGCAGACGACGACGGAAGGGTTCACCCCGTGACGACCTCGCACCTCACCCACTGGATCGCCGGCCGCGCCTGGACGGGCACCGCCGAGCGGCACGGCGACGTCTACGACCCGGCCACCGGCCGCATCACCGCGCAGGTGGACTTCGCCGGACCCGAGGTCGTGGACGAGGCGGTCGGCGCCGCCGTCGACGCCTTCCGCGAGTGGCGGAACACCTCCGTGGCCAAGCGCACCGGAGTGCTCTTCGCCTTCCGCGAGCTGCTCAACGCCCAGCGCGACGAACTGGCCGCGCTGATCGTCTCCGAGCACGGCAAGGTGCACTCCGACGCGCTCGGCGAGGTGGCCCGCGGCCTCGAAGTCGTCGAGTACGCCTGCGGCATCCCGCAACTGGCCAAGGGCAGCTACACCGAGCAGGCGTCCACCGGCGTCGACGTCTACTCGCTGCGCCAGCCGCTCGGCCCGGTCGCGATCATCTCGCCCTTCAACTTCCCCGCCATGGTGCCGATGTGGTTCTTCCCGCTCGCCATCGCCACCGGCAACACCGTGGTCGTCAAGCCGTCGGAGAAGGACCCGTCCGCCGCGAACTTCCTCGCCGGGCTGTGGCGCGAAGCCGGGCTGCCCGACGGGGTGTTCAACGTCGTGCACGGCGACAAGGCGGCCGTCGACCGGCTGCTGGAGCACCCCGACATCAAGGCGGTCTCCTTCGTCGGCTCCACCCCCGTCGCCCGCCACGTCTACGAGACCGGCACCCGCCACGGCAAGCGCGTCCAGGCCCTGGGCGGCGCCAAGAACCACATGCTGGTGCTGCCCGACGCCGACCTGGACCTCGCCGCCGACGCGGCCGTCAACGCCGGCTACGGCGCCGCGGGCGAGCGCTGCATGGCGGTGTCCGTGCTGGTCGCGGTCGACCCGGTCGGCGACGACCTGGTGGCGCGGATCAAGCAGCGCATCGCCACCCTCACCGTCGGCCCCGGCTCGGCGCCCGGCTCGGCGATGGGCCCGCTCGTCACCGGCGCGCACCGCGACAAGGTCACCGCCTACCTCGACGCCGGCACCGCCGACGGCGCCGTCCTCGCCACCGACGGCCGCAAGCACGCGATCGACGGCGACCCCGGCGGCTTCTGGCTCGGCCCGACCCTCTTCGACCACGTCCGCCCGGGCATGTCCGTGTACGACGACGAGATCTTCGGCCCCGTGCTCTCCGTGGTCCGCGTGCCCAGCTACGACGCGGGTCTGGCGCTGATCAACGCCAACCCGTACGGGAACGGCACCGCGCTGTTCACCTGCGACGGCGGCGCCGCCCGGCGCTTCCAGCACGAGGTGGAGGTGGGCATGGTCGGCATCAACGTGCCGATCCCGGTGCCGGTCGCGTACTACTCCTTCGGCGGATGGAAGTCCTCGCTGTTCGGCGACGCGCACGCCTACGGCGAGGACGGGGTGCGGTTCTTCACCCGCGGCAAGGCGGTCACGCAGCGGTGGCCCGACCCTTCGCACGCGGGCCTGAACCTGGGCTTCCCGACCAACTCCTGACCCCCCACCGACCCCGCGGGTGCCGCTCAGACCCCGTCGCGGCCCGCGCGGGCGCCGTCCTCCGTGGCGTCGTCGCCCGTGCCGTCCCCGTCCGCATCCCCGTTCGCCTCCTCGTCGCTGCCGCCGCCGCGGCCGGCCGCCCCCGGCACCAGCCGCGCGGCCGCCGCGGCCGACAGCAGCGCCACCGCCAGGCACCAGCTCGCCAGCACGTCCAGCGGCCAGTGGAAGTCGCACCACACCAGCGCCACGCCCACCAGCAGCGCCAGCAGCACGGTGCCCGCGGCCAGCAGCGCGCGCACCGCCGTACGCCGGACGAACGGCAACAGCACCAGCGCGGCCAGTCCGAACGCCATGGAGGACGTCGCGGTGTGCCCGGAGGGGAAGTAGCCGTAGTTCGGGTCGGCGTGCACCCGGCCGGGCGCCGGGCGGTCCACCCCCGACTTCACCGCACCCACCAGCACCGGCAGCAGGCACATCGCCAGCGCCGCCGCGCCCGGCGGCACCCACCAGCGCGGCAGCCCCGCCCGGCGTCCCAGACAGGCGGCCAGGACCAGCGCGACCAGCAGCACCGGCACGGCCACCGCGATGTCGCCGAGGTCGCACAGCAGGTGGGCGAGCCGGTCGTAGCCGGGATGCGCGACGGCCGTGCGCCGTACGTCGCGCAGCAGCCGCCCGTCGTCGGTGACCAGCCGGCCGCCGGCCGACACCTGCCAGGTCAGCAGGCAGAAGGCGGTGACGGCGAGCGTGAAGACGGTGAGCAGCGCGAAGAGCGCCCGGAAAGGAGTCAGCCGCCCCGGAACAGGGGGGAGAGTTCCGGGGCGGCCAGGGCGATCGCCGTACCGTCCGTCCCGGGGGGTTTGGGACGAACGGCCAGCCGATCGGCGAGGATTGCCGGAGCCAAAGGTCCCGGCTGCTTCGTGCGCGAGGGCACTGCTGCGCCGGTGATGGGGATTCATCGGCGCGGTGTCGCCCGCGGCCTCCTCGCTGGGATTCGGCCACGTGCGGGGTGTTCCTCGGAAACCGTACGTCACAGGCGGCTCATCAGGGTCGTCGATCACCCGTCCGCCATCAGGCTCGCACACCTTCTTCACGACCCCGTCCCCCGTGTCGCACGGTTCACATCCGTCACACGGCCCGCCTGTGTTCACACGCCGGCGAGGGCCTCCTCGATGATGTCCAGGCCCTCGTTCAACAGATCCTCGCCGATCACCAGGGGCGGCAGGAAGCGCAACACGTTTCCGTAGGTGCCGCACGTCAGCACGACCAGGCCGGCCGCGTGGCACGCCTTGGCGACCGCGCCGGTCACCGCCGGGTTCGGCTCCTTCGTGCCCGGCTGCACCAGCTCGACCGCGATCATCGCACCCCGGCCGCGCACCTCCCCGATCACCGGGAACTTCTCCTGCATCGCCCGCAGCCGCGGCGTCATCACCTCGCCGATCCGCCGCGCCCGCGCCGGCAGGTCCAGCTCCCGCATCGTCTCGATCGCGCCGAGCGCGGCCGCGCACGCCACCGGGTTGCCGCCGTAGGTGCCGCCCAGGCCACCGGAGTGCGCCGCGTCCATGATCTCCGCCCGGCCGGTCACCGCCGCCAGCGGCAGCCCGCCCGCGATGCCCTTCGCCGTGGTGATCAGGTCGGGCACCACGCCCTCGTCCTCGCACGCGAACCACTGCCCGGTCCGGCAGAAGCCGGTCTGGATCTCGTCCGCCACGAACACGATGCCGTTGTCCTTCGCGAACTGCGCCATCCGCGGCAGGAAGCCCTTCGCCGGCTCGATGAAGCCGCCCTCGCCCGCGATCGGCTCGATCACGATCGCGGCCACGTGGTCGGCGCCGATCTGCTTGGTGATCATGTCGATCGCCTGCGCCGCGGCCTCCTCCGCCGCGTGCTCGGGCCCGGTCAGCCAGCGGTACCCGTACGCCAGCGGCACCCGGTACACCTCCGGCGCGAACGGCCCGAAGCCCTCCTTGTACGGCATGTTCTTCGCGGTCAGCGCCATCGTGAGGTTGGTCCGGCCGTGGTAGCCGTGGTCGAACACCACCACCGCGGGGCGCTTGGTGTACGACCGGGCGATCTTCACCGCGTTCTCCACCGCCTCGGCGCCGGAGTTGAACAGCGCCGACTTCTTCGCGTGGTCGCCCGGGGTGAGCCGCGCCAGCTCCTCGCACACCTCCACGTAACCCTCGTACGGGGTGACCATGAAGCAGGTGTGGGTGAAGTCGGCGAGCTGCGCCGAGGCGCGCCGCACCACGGCTTCCGCGCTGTTGCCGACCGACGTCACGGCGATGCCGGAGCCGAAGTCGATCAGCCGGTTGCCGTCCACGTCCTCCACGACGCCGCCGCCCGCGCGGGCCACGAACACCGGCAGCGTCACCCCCACCCCGTCTGCCACCGCGGCCGACTTCCGGGCCGCCAACTCCCGCGACTTCGGTCCTGGTACTTCCGTGACGAGCCTGCGCTCCTGCGGCACTTCGGTCATGACGGGCGCTCTCCTTACTTACGCTCTGACGCTGTTACGGCAACGTGGCGACGTCTTCCGTGGTCTTCTGTGGTCTTCCGAGTCCTCCCGGAGGGTAGGCCGGGCCCCGGCGCACCCGCATACGCCGATAGGTAACACTGCCGCCCGCGGTTTCGCCGGTTCGGACAGTGCGGGCGGCGGTGCCGTAATACGCCAAGATCCTTTTGCCGGCGTAGCGGCTCGACTACATTGTGCGCATCGGCGGTGATGGAGGGGCGAGGGGCAGGCACGCGATGGATGCCAAGGACCGCAACACCCAGGGCGCCCCCTACGGCCCGCCCCCTCCGCCGAGGCCCCCGAACACCCCGGTCCGGCGGCCGGCCGTGCCGCCGCCCGCACCCGCGCAGGCGCCGCCGCTGTCGGCGGTCGAACGCTGGCTGCGCACCCCGAGGGTGTCCGACGCGCCCGGCATCTACGCCTACGGGCACGTGCCCCGGCCGCCGGACGACCCCGACCGGATGACCGATCGCCGGCTGATCGGGGGAGCGGTGCTGGCGCTGGTGTGCGGGTTACTGCTGTGGTCGCTGTTCGACCACGGCTACATCCCGTTCTGGCGCAAACCGCTCTCCCTCCTCACCCCCAAGGGCTGGTGGAAGAGCCCGCAGCCTCCGGCGGGACAGGTCGCCGACGCACTGTACGACCTGCTCTGGATGGGGTTGCTGACCTACTACTTCGGTCGCCTCGGCAACTTTCCCGAGCTGTTCCGCCGCTATCTCACGACCCCGCTCCGGCGAGGGTGGGCGACCCTGTTCGGCGCCTTCGTCGTGTGCATGCTCGCGAACAACGGCTACGTGCCGGCGGTGGCCGTCGTTCTGCCCCTGGTGCCGCGCTCGTGGCTGAACGGCGGCGGCAACCAGGCCGTGGCGTCCGCCGTCTCCAACGGCATCCTGGTCATCGTCGCGCTGCTGCTCGCCTGGCCGTTCGCCCGATACGGCCGGTGGGCGGACCTCGTTCGGTACTACCTCACCGCCTCCAGCCGGCCGATGCAGCCGGCCGGCGCGCTGCGCGTGCCCGATCAACTCTCCAAGGAGGGCCAGGCACAGCTCCCCGGTCCCGCCGAGTGGTCCGAGTTGCGCCAGGCGGGGTACGGCCTGGTGGCCGACCGGCTGGCGCAGGAGGTGCGGACCGGGCGGATGAACGACGTGGACTGCGTGCGGGTGCGGCAGTCGTGGCAGGCGGTGCACGGGCGGCCCGAGGGCGCGCGGGAGTTCGCGGACGTGGTGCTGCAACTCGGCGGGGCGGCGATGGCGCACCCGTCCGGCCATCGGGACCTGCCGCGGCGGACCGCGGACCACGACCTGCTCGCCGGCCAGGTGCGGATCGGCCGGGGCGTGGAGGACCCGCGCAACGGCTACCAGTACCGCGGCGCGGGTGTCGCCCTCGACCCGGGCGTGCTCGGCACCGGGCTGCTGGCCGTCGGGCCGCCTGGCGCGGACAAGGGCCGGCTGCTCATGCGCCCCGTCGTGGAGTCGCTGTGCCTGCAGGCGCTCGCCGGCCGCGCCGCGGTGGTGGCCGTCGCGGGCGCCGACGTCGACCTCGGCCCGACCGAGTCGTACGACATGGTGGTCTCGCTGGCCGACCCCGGCTCGCCGTGCGGCCTCGATCTGTACGGCGGCACCACCGACCCCGACCTGGCGGCCTGGGTGCTCGCCGAAGCGCTCACCGACGGGCCGGAGAACGAGCAGCGCCGGGCGGCCACGGCGCTCGGCCAACTGCTCGCCCCGTACGCCGCCGCGTACGGCCGGTTCCCCACCGTGCCCGTGCTGCGCGAACTGCTGGAGGGCCTGCCGCATGCCGTCGCCGAGCTGCGCGAGGCGGTCGACGCGGTGGGCATGCCGGGCCTGGTGCGCGAACTCGACGCGCGGGTGCGGCAGAGCGCCCGGTCCGGTGACGTCGGCACCGAACTCGCGGACCGGGTCGGGCTGCTCGACCGGCCCGCGTTCGCCGGGTTCTTCGACGGGTCGGGGCAGCGCCCGTCGTTCTCGATGCCCGCGCTGGCCCGGTCGGTGCGGGTCCGGGTCGTGCTGCCCGAGCACGGCCACACCGAGGCGTCCCGGATACTCGTCCGGCTGCTCCTCGCCCAGTTCACCGCCGCGGTCGCCGCGCGCCGGGACCGCTCGCTGTTCGCCTGCATCGTGGTCGACGACGCCACTCACGCGCTGTCGGAGGGCACATTGCGCGCGCTGCCGTCGCTGCGCGGCCTGAACGCGGGCGCGATGTTCGGGCTCAGCTCGCTGGACGCGCTGCCGGAGGGGCTGCGCGGCGCCGTGGTCGGCGCGGTGGGCTGCCGGATGGTGTTCGCCGGGGTCTCACCCCGCGACGGCCGGTTCTTCTCCGAGACGTGGGGCACCATGCGGGTGCAGACCCGCGACATCACCCGGACCCCCGACCAGTCCGGCGGGCTGCCCCGGCGGCTGAGCCGGGGCGTGCGGCGGCTGTTCACCGGCGAGGTCGTCACCACCGAGTCGGTGACCGTCCGCGAGGTGGAGCGGGAGCGCTGGAGCGCCGCCGACCTGGCCCAGCAGGTGCCCGTGGGACACGCGGTGGTGTCGTTGACGACCACCTCGGGAGAGCACGCGCCGCCGGTTCTGGTCGATCTGCGAGCCTGAGCGAGGGTTGAGGTACGGTGCGGGGGAATCCAGGGTGTCGGCGACCGGTCGGCAGATCTCCGTCTCTGAACGGCACCAGGTAGGCATGCCTCTCACGCTCGCGTCGCTCGCGCACCACACGTCCCTCAAGCTCACCGTGCTCGCCGCGGGCGGCCGGCTGGGCGCCGAGGTGCGCTGGGTGCACACCAGCGAGCTGGAGGACCCGGCGCCGTATCTGGAGGGCGGGGAACTGCTGCTCACCACCGGGCTGAAGCTGGACACGGCCGACCCCGCGGCGGTGGCCGGATACGTCCGGCGGCTGGCGGCGGCGGGCGTGGTCGGGCTGGGCTTCGGCGTCGGGGTGGGACACGACGAGGTGCCGCGGGCCCTGGTCGCGGCGGCGGACGAAGTGGGGCTGCCGCTGCTGGAAGTGCCGCGGGCGACCCCGTTCATCGCGATCAGCAAGGCAGTGTCGGCGGCGGTGGCCGCGGACCAGTATCAGGCGGTGACGGCCGGGTTCGAGGCGCAGCGCGAGCTGACCAGGGCTGCGCTGGCATCCGACGGCACCGGCGCCCTGCTGGCACGGCTGGCGGCGCACCTGAACGGCTGGGCGGCGCTGTACGACGCGTCCGGCGCGGTGCTGGCCGTGGCGCCGGAGTGGGCGGGCCGCAGGGCCGCGCGGTTGGGCGGCGAGATCGACCGGCTGCGGGCCGTCGCCGCGCCGGCGAGCGCGGCGGTGGCCGGGCCGGCCGGCAGCGAGGACCGGGTCGAGCTGCAGTCGCTGGGCACCGGGCGGCGCCCGCGCGGATTCCTCGCGGTCGGCACCGAGGAGCGCCTCGACACCGCCGCGCGCTACGTGGTGCACGCGGCCGTCGCGCTGCTGACGCTCTCGCTGGAACAGTCCCGCGCCCTGGTCGCCGCGCAGGGCCGGCTCTCCGCGGCGCTGCTGCGGATGCTGCTGGCAGGCGAGGCGGCGCACGCCCGGGACACCGCGGGGCCGCTGTACGGCACGCTCCTGGACGCGCCGGTGCGGATGCTCATCGCCGAGCCGAGCGGAGCCTCCGCGGCCGCCGGGCCCGGGCCGGAGACGCCGGAGGTGCCGGACGCGCTGGCCCTGCTCGCGGAGCGCGCGGAGGCCGCGGCGGTCCGCGCCGCCGAGCCCCTGCTGGTCGTCTCCGAGGGAGAGCGGCTGATCGTGCTCGCCGCCGAAGGCGCCGCGGCGCTCACCGCGGCCACCGACCTGGCCGAGGCCGAGGACGGGCTCGCGGCCGGCCTGTCCGCGCCGCTGGACCCCGCTGACGCGCCCACCGCCCGCGGCCAGGCCGAGCGCGCCCTCGCGGTCGCCCGGCGGCGCGGGGTGAACCTGGTCGAGCACGGCGAGGTCGGCGTCGGCTCGGTCGTCCCGCTGCTCGCCGACGACGCGGTGCGGGCCTTCGCCGAGGGGCTGCTGCGGCCGTTGCGGGAGCACGACGCGACGTCGCGCGGGGACCTGGTGGCCTCGCTCGCCGCGTGGCTCGCCCACCACGGCCAGTGGGATGCCGCCGCCGCGGACCTCGGCGTGCACCGGCACACCTTGCGGTACCGGATGCGGCGGGTCGAGGAGATCCTCGGGCGCTCGCTGGACGACCCGGACGTCCGCATGGAGCTGTGGCTCGCCCTCAAAGCGGAAGCGTAGCCACGGCGCCCTGACCCTAGGGGGTGCCCGGCCTCGTGGTCGCGGGGCCGTGCGGCGGGTGGGTGGCCGGGCTCGCTGCGGCAGGCGGTCCCCCGACCGGCGGGCCGAGGCACCCCGGCGGATCGGGGGCCCTGGCCAAGTTGTAGCGGAGGGTGGCGGGCGTGCTCCGCCGTGGACAAGGGAGGGCGCGACGGCGCCGACTACCTTGGTCGCGCATCCGACGAAAGGGCGGGAACACCGTGACCACCACAGGCGCAGCCCCATACGCGTTCTGGCTTGCCGGCCGCCCGGCCCGCGGCGAGGAGACGTTCGACGTGACCAGCTCGTGGGACGGCGGCCTGGTCGGCCGGGTCAGCGTGCCGGACGAGGACCAGGTCGAGCAGGCCGTCGCGGCGGCGGCCGGGGCGACCGACGCGTTCGCGGCGACCCCCGCCCACGTACGGGCCGCGGCGCTGGACCACGTGGCGAAGCGGCTGGCGGAGCGGGCCGAGGAACTGGCCGCCTTGATCACCGCGGAGAACGGCAAGCCGCTGAAGTGGGCGCGCGGCGAGGTCGGCCGCGCGGTGTCGGTGTTCCGCTGGGCCGCGGAGGAGGCGCGCCGCTTCAACGGCGGCGAGGCGCAGCGGCTGGACACCGACCCGGGCGGCGTCGGCCGGCTCGCGCTGACCCGCCGGTTCCCGCGCGGCCCGGTGCTGGGCATCGCGCCGTTCAACTTCCCGCTGAACCTGGTCGCGCACAAGGTCGCCCCGGCGCTCGCGGTCGGCGCGCCCATCATCCTCAAGCCCGCACCGGCCACCCCGCTGTCGGCGCTGCTGCTCGGCGAACTGCTCGCCGAGACCGAGGGACTGCCCGAGGGCGCCTGGAGCGTGCTGCCGGTGCCGAACGACCGGATGCCCGAGCTGGTGCGCGACCCGCGGCTGCCGGTGATCTCGTTCACCGGCTCCGACACCGTCGGGTACCAGATCATGGACTCCGTGCCGCGCAAGCACGTCACGCTGGAACTGGGCGGGAACGCCGCGGCGGTCGTGCTCGCGGACTGGTCGAGCGAGCAGGACCTGGAGTGGGCGGCCACCCGGATCGCCACCTTCGCCAACTACCAGGCCGGCCAGTCCTGCATCTCGGTGCAGCGGGTCATCGCCGACGCGGCCGTGTACGACGCGCTCGCCGAGAAGGTCGTCGCCAAGGTGCGCGCCCAGGTCACCGGCGACCCCAACGACGCCGCCACCGACGTCGGCCCGCTGGTCAGCGAGGCCGCGGCCGAGCGCGTCGAGCAGTGGGTGGACGACGCCGTCGGCAAGGGCGCGAAGCTGCTCACCGGCGGCACCCGGGACGGGGCGACCTACGCGCCGACCGTCCTGGCGGACCTGCCGGGCGACGCGGTGCTGGCCACCGCGGAGGCGTTCGGGCCGGTGCTGTCACTGCACCGGGTCAACGGCGCCGAGGAGGCGTTCGCGGCCGTCAACGACTCCCGGTTCGGCCTGCAGACCGGCGTGTTCACCCATGACCTCCAGATCGCCTTCCGGGCCCACCGGGTCCTGGAGGTCGGCGGTGTGATCATCGGCGACGCGCCGTCCTACCGCGCCGACCAGATGCCGTACGGCGGGGTGAAGGACTCCGGGCACGGCCGCGAGGGCGTGAAGTACGCGATGGACGACTACACCTACGAGCGGGTGCTGGTGCTGACCGGGCTCGACCTGTAGGGCCCCCGGGCGCCACCGCGGTACGGCCGGGCCGTTGACAGCACGTCAGCGGCCCGGCCGTCCTTCTGTGGCTGGTATGCCGGACATGGGGTAGTACGGACACGGAGCACCGGTTCGAAGCCGGCCTACCCGGAGGTGACACACACCGTGTCCGCACCCACCGCAACACGCAACGTCTCAGAACGCGAAGCCCGGCAGGTGGCCGAGGCCGCCCGCGAGCAGGACTGGCACAAGCCCAGCTTCGCCAAGGAGCTGTTCCTCGGCCGGTTCCGGCTCGACCTGATCCACCCCCACCCGCTGCCCGCGCCCGAGGCGGTGGCCAAGGGCGAGGCGTTCCTGGCGCAGCTCGGCGACTTCCTGCGCGCCGAGGTGGACAGCGCCCGGATCGAGCGCGACGCGCTGATCCCCGACGAGGTGGTGCGCGGCCTGAAGGAACTGGGCGCGTTCGGCATGAAGATCGACGAGTCCTACGGCGGTCTCGGCCTCACCCAGGTGTACTACAACAAGGCGCTGGCCATGGTCGGCTCGGTGAGCCCCGCGGTCGGCGCGCTGCTGTCGGCCCACCAGTCGATCGGCGTGCCGCAGCCGCTGAAGATGTTCGGCACCCAGGAGCAGAAGGACGCGTTCCTGCCGCGCTGCGCCCGTACCGACATCAGCGCCTTCCTGCTCACCGAGCCGGACGTCGGCTCGGACCCGGCCCGGCTGGCCACCACCGCCGTGCCCGACGGCGACGACTACCTGCTCGACGGCGTCAAGCTGTGGACCACCAACGGCGTCGTCGCCGACCTGCTGGTGGTGATGGCCCGGGTGCCGCGCTCCGAGGGCCACCCGGGCGGCATCAGCGCCTTCGTGGTCGAGGCGGACTCCGAGGGCATCACCGTGGAGAACCGCAACGCCTTCATGGGGCTGCGCGGCATCGAGAACGGCGTCACCCGGCTCCACCAGGTGCGGGTGCCCGCGGCCAACCGGATCGGCCCCGAGGGCGCCGGCCTGAAGATCGCGCTGACCACCCTCAACACCGGCCGGCTCTCGCTGCCCGCGGCCTGTGTCGGTGCGGCCAAGTGGTGCCTGAAGGTGGCCCGTCAGTGGTCGGCGGCCCGCGAGCAGTGGGGCAAGCCGATCGCCGAGCACGAGGCGGTCGGCTCGAAGATCGCGTACATGGCGGCCACCACCTTCGCGCTGGAGGCCGTGGTCGACCTGTCCTCGCAGATGGCCGACGAGGATCGCAACGACATCCGGATCGAGGCCGCGCTCGCCAAGCTCTTCGGCTCCGAGGCGTCCTGGAAGATGGCCGACGAGCTGGTGCAGATCCGCGGCGGCCGCGGCTTCGAGACCGCCGACTCGCTCGCCGCCCGCGGCGAGCGCGCGATCCCCGCCGAGCAGATGCTCCGCGACCTGAGGATCAACCGGATCTTCGAGGGCTCCACCGAGATCATGCACTTGCTGATCGCCCGCGACGCCGTCGACGCCCACCTGTCGGTCGCCGGCGACCTCATCGACCCCGACAGCACGCTCGCCGACAAGGCCAGGGCGGGCGCCAAGGCCGGCGGGTTCTACGCCCGCTGGCTGCCGAAGCTCGTCGCGGGCCCCGGCCAACTTCCCACCTCCTACGCCGAGTTCGGCGACCTCGCCGGGCATCTGCGGTACATCGAGCGCACCTCCCGCAAGCTCGCCCGCAGCACCTTCTACGCCATGTCCCGCTGGCAGGGCCGGATGGAGCTGAAGCAGAACTTCCTGGCCAGGATCGTGGACATCGGCGCCGAGCTGTTCGCGATGAGCGCGGTGTGCGTGCGCGCCGAGTACCTGGCCGCCGAGGGCGAGCACGGCCCGGCCGCCCGGGGCCTGGCCGACGCGTTCTGCCGCCAGTCCCGGGTCCGGGTGGAGGAGCTCTTCGCCCTCCTGTGGGCCAACACCGACGGCCCCGACCGGCACCTGGCCAAGGCCGTCCTCGACGGCAAGGTCGAGTGGCTGGAGGAGGGCATCGTGGACCCCGTCCGGGACGGCGCGTGGATCGCCGACGCGACCCCCGGGCCGTCCACGGCCGACAACGTACGGCGCCCGGTGCGCTGAACCCCGCGGGTCGGCTCGCCCGCGTGGCGGGCCGGCCGCGGCGGGCGCCGGCACGCGCAGGGGCGTCAACCCGCCGCCCGCGCCCGCACCCCCTCCGCGGCCCCTTCCCACCCCTTCCCACCGGCCCCCCGCGCGTCCGGCGCTCTCCACAGCCGCCGGGCGTACCCTGACCACCGCCCCGTGCGGACCGCCGCACCGGCCCGCGCACCGGGGCGCACACCGACCACCCGCCGTACACCGCCCGCCACCCGCCGCGACCCCGCCCGACCCGGGCCCGTGCGTGGACAAGGGGCCGGGCAGGACAGAATGACCCCATGACGGACGCTCTCGCAGACCCCCACTACCGCCCGCACGTCCCCGCCGGACCCGACGACGGGCCCCGGGACATCGTGATCCTCGGTTCGACCGGGTCGATCGGCACCCAGGCGATCGACGTGGTGCTGCGCAACCCCGACCGGTTCCGCGTGGTCGCGCTGTCGGCCGCGGGCGGGCGGGTCGCGCTGCTGGCCGAGCAGGCGCACCGGTTGGAGGTGCGCACCGTCGCCGTCGCCGACGAGAAGGCGCTGCCCGCGCTGCGCGAGGCGCTGGCCGAGCGGTACGGCAGCCGGCCGCTTCCGGAGATCCTGGCCGGGCCGCAGGCCGCCACCGAGCTCGCCGGCCTGGAGTGCCACTCCGTGCTCAACGGCATCACCGGCTCCATCGGCCTGCGTCCCACGCTCGCCGCGCTGGCCGCCGGCCGGGTGCTGATTCTCGCCAACAAGGAGTCGCTGATCGTCGGCGGCCCGCTGGTGAAGGCGCTCGCCAGGCCCGGCCAGGTGGTGCCGGTGGACTCCGAGCACTCCGCGCTCTTCCAGGCGCTGCTGGGCGGCAGCCGGGCCGAGGTCCGCAAGCTGGTGGTCACCGCCTCCGGCGGGCCGTTCCGCGGCCGCACCCGCGCCGAGTTGGCCGGCGTCACCGTCGAGCAGGCCATGGCCCACCCGACCTGGGACATGGGGCCGGTGGTGACGATCAACTCCGCGACCCTGGTCAACAAGGGCCTCGAGGTGATCGAGGCGCACCTGCTCTTCGACGTGCCGTTCGACCGGATCGAGGTCGTCGTCCACCCGCAGTCCTACATCCACTCGATGGTGGAGTTCGCCGACGGCTCCACCCTCGCGCAGGCCAGCCCGCCGGACATGCGGATGCCGATCGCGCTGGGCCTGGGCTGGCCGCACCGGGTGCCGGACGCCGCGCCGGGCGTCGACTGGACGAAAGCGGCCACCTGGGAGTTCTTCCCGCTCGACAACGACGCGTTCCCTTCCGTCGCACTGGCCCGACATGTCGGTAGCCTCGGAGGCACCGCGCCCGCGGTGTTCAACGCGGCCAACGAGGAATGCGTCGAAGCATTCCGCACCGGCCGGCTGCCGTTCACCGGGATCGTGGACACCGTGGCCAGGGTCGTCGAGGAGCACGGCACGCCGGCGTCGGGAACTCGACTGACGGTCGAGGACGTCCTCGAAGCGGAGACCTGGGCGCGGGCCCGGGCCGGTGAACTGGCGCAAGCAACGGAGGCAGCAGGCGTATGACGGCTCTCATGACGGTCCTCGGCATAGTCGTCTTCGCCGTCGGTCTGATGATCTCCATCGCGTGGCACGAGTTGGGCCACCTGACCTGGGCCAAGATCTTCAAGATCCGCGTACCGCAGTACATGGTCGGCTTCGGCCCCACCTTGTGGTCGCGCAAGAAGGGCGACACCGAGTACGGCTTCAAGGCGATCCCGCTGGGCGGCTACATCCGGATGATCGGCATGTTCCCGCCCGGTGAGGACGGCCGGATCACCGCCCGCTCCACCTCGCCGTGGCGCAGCATGATCGAGGACGCCAGGACCGCCGCGTACGAGGAGCTCCAACCGGGCGACGAGACGCGGATGTTCTACACGCGCAAGCCGTGGAAGCGCGTCATCGTCATGTTCGCCGGGCCGTTCATGAACCTCGTGCTCGCCGTCGCGCTGTTCCTCACCGTCTTCATGGGCTTCGGCATCAGCATGTCGACCACCGTGGTCGGCCAGGTCAGCGACTGCGTGATCTCGCAGGCCGACACCTCCCACCGCGACGCGAACAACCCGTGCCGCGCGTCCGACCCGGTGGCGCCGGCCAAGACCGCCGGGCTCAAGGCGGGCGACAAGTTCGTGGAGTTCAACGGCAAGCCGGTGAAGAACTGGTCGGAGCTGTCGGAGGACATCCGCAAGGGCGCGGGACCGGCCACCATCGTGGTGCTGCGGCACGGCCAGCGGGTCACCCTGCACCCGGACATCACCACCAACACGGTGGCCAAGACCGACAGCGACGGCAACCCGACCGACGGCAACCCGGTGAAGGCCGGCTTCCTCGGCTTCAGCCCGGCCAGCCACATCCAGCCGCTCGGCTTCGCCGACTCCGTCGACCACATGGGCGACATGGCCAAGCAGGGCGTCGACTCGCTGGTCTCGCTGCCCAAGCGCATCCCCGACCTGTGGAACGCGGCCTTCCACCACGCGCCGCGCAAGGCGGACTCGCCGATGGGCGTGGTCGGCGCGGCCCGGGTCGGCGGCGAGGTCTTCGCGATGAAGGCGCCCGCCATCGACCGGGTGGTGACGATGGTCATGCTCGTGGCCGGCTTCAACCTGTCGCTGTTCCTGTTCAACATGCTCCCGCTGCTGCCGCTGGACGGCGGTCACATCGCGGGCGCGCTGTGGGAGGCGATCCGGCGACACGCCGCCCGGGTCTTCCGCCGTCCCGACCCCGGACCGTTCGACGTGGCCAAGCTCATGCCGATCGCCTATGTCGTGGCCGGAATCTTCGTGTGCTTCACACTGCTGGTTCTGATCGCGGATGTGGTCAACCCGGTCAAACTGAGTTCGTAATGGCCCGAGCCGGGTGAGAGTCGTGGGCGGGGTGTCGTAATCTCGATGCTGGAGCCCGCCCACGACGGGACCTCGTTCCACACCTTGGGGATGCCACGCAGATGACCGCGATTTCGCTCGGTATGCCGGATGTTCCGACCAAACTCGCCGACCGCCGCAAAAGCCGTCAGATCCAGGTCGGGAGCGTCGCGGTGGGCGGCGACGCGCCGGTCTCCGTGCAGTCGATGACCACCACCCGCACTTCCGATATCGGCGCCACCCTCCAGCAGATCGCCGAGCTGACCGCGTCCGGCTGCCAGATCGTCCGGGTCGCCTGCCCCACCCAGGACGACGCCGACGCGCTCGCCACCATCGCCCGGAAGTCCCAGATCCCGGTCATCGCCGACATCCACTTCCAGCCGAAGTACGTCTTCGCGGCGATCGACGCGGGCTGCGCGGCGGTCCGGGTCAACCCCGGCAACATCAAGCAGTTCGACGACAAGGTCAAGGAGATCGCCAAGGCCGCCTCGGCGGCGGGCGTGCCGATCCGGATCGGCGTCAACGCCGGCTCGCTGGACCGCCGGCTGCTGGAGAAGTACGGCAAGGCCACCCCCGAGGCGCTGGTCGAGTCCGCGCTGTGGGAGGCGTCGCTCTTCGAGGAGCACGACTTCCGCGACATCAAGATCTCCGTGAAGCACAACGACCCGGTGGTCATGGTCAACGCCTACCGGCAGCTCGCGCAGCAGTGCGACTACCCCCTGCACCTCGGCGTCACCGAGGCGGGGCCGGCCTTCCAGGGCACCATCAAGTCCGCGGTCGCCTTCGGCGCGCTGCTCGCCGAGGGCATCGGCGACACCATCCGGGTCTCGCTGTCCGCGCCGCCCGCCGAGGAGGTCAAGGTCGGCATCCAGATCCTGGAGTCGCTGAACCTGCGCCAGCGCCGCCTGGAGATCGTCTCCTGCCCGTCCTGCGGCCGCGCTCAGGTCGACGTCTACAAGCTCGCCGACCAGGTCTCCGCCGGCCTGGACGGCATGGAGGTCCCGCTGCGCGTCGCCGTGATGGGCTGCGTCGTCAACGGCCCCGGCGAGGCCCGCGAGGCCGACCTCGGTGTCGCCTCCGGCAACGGCAAGGGGCAGATCTTCGTCAAGGGCGAGGTCATCAAGACCGTGCCCGAGTCGCAGATCGTCGAGACCCTGATCGAGGAGGCCATGAAGCTGGCCGAGCAGATGGAGGCGGCCGGTGCCGCGTCCGGTGAGCCGCAGGTGAGCGTCTCCTGACCGCACGTCTCCGGCCGGGTGCCGCGTTCGGGGCACCGAACGCGGCACCCGGCGCACCCGACCGCAGCCGCCCGCGGTGCCCGCTGACCTCGTCCGCCGAGGAGCGCGGACCGTACGGTCAGGCGCGCCCGTGCTGACCCAACCGACCGCCCGCGTCCTCGAACCGGGCGATCTCGACGCCGCCCTCGCGGTCCTGGACCGGGACCCGGTCGCCAACGCGTTCGTCACCTCGCGGGTCAACATCGCCGGCCTCGACCCCTGGCGGCTCGGCGGCGAGATGTGGGGCTGGTACTCCGCCGGCCGCCTCACCTCGCTCTGCTACGCGGGCGCCAACCTCGTGCCGATCTGCGCCACCCCCGAGGCCGTCAGCGCGTTCGCCGACCGCGCCCGCAGGGCCGGCCGCCGCTGCTCGTCGATCGTCGGCCCGGTCGACGCCACCGCCGACCTGTGGGCACGGCTCGAACCGTACTGGGGTCCCGCCCGCGAGGTGCGCGCCCGGCAGCCCCTGATGACCACCCGCGCGCTGCCCGCCGACGTGGCCCCCGACCCGCTCGTCCGCCGGGTGCAGCGCAACGAGATGGAGGTGATCATGCCCGCCTGCGTGGCCATGTTCACCGAGGAGGTCGGCGTCTCGCCGATGGCCGGCGACGGTGGGCTGCTCTACCAGGCGCGGGTCGCCGAACTCGTCTCCGCGGGGCGGGCGTTCGCCCGGATCGAGGACGGCGAGGTGGTCTTCAAGGCCGAGATCGGCGCCGTCACCCGGCACACCTGCCAGATCCAGGGCGTCTGGGTCGCCCCCTCGCACCGCGGCCGCGGCCTGTCCGAGACCGGCATGGCCGCGGTCCTGCACTACGCCCTGCGCGACGTCGCCCCCGTCGCCAGCCTCTACGTCAACGACTTCAACACCCCCGCCCGCGCCGCCTACCACCGCGTCGGCTTCACGGAAGTCGGCGCCCTGATGTCCGTGTTGTTCTGAGCCCCGGAGGAGACCTCGCCCGGTGCCCGGGAGGAGGGGGCGGGCGGGAGGCGATAGGGTCGCGCGTCATGGAGAACGTGGTGGTCGGCCCGTGTGCGCTCAGCGAGCACGTGGACGAGGCGCTGGGCGTGCAGGCGGTGGCGTTCGGGCTCGGGCCGGAGGAGGTCGCGATCCGCCGGCAGATCGTGCTGCGTCACCTGGCGTGCACGGGCGCGCGGGCGCTGGCCGCACACAGCACATCCGACGGCCGGATGGTCGGCTTCGTCTACGGCCTGCCCAACGACCGCGCGCACTGGTGGTCGAGCGTGGTCCAGCCGTACCTGCGCGCGCAGGGCAACGACGGCTGGCTCGACGACTCCTTCGTGATCACCGAACTGCATGTGCTGCCCGACTTCCAGTCCCGCGGCATCGGCCGCCGGCTGATCACCGAGATCACCGACACCGCCACCGAGCCGCGCAGCATCCTCTCCGCGATCGACGGCGAGAGCCCCGCCCGCCATCTGTACCGCGCGCTCGGCTACCGCGACCTGGCCCGCCCCGTGCACTTCCCCAGCGCGCCCCGCCCCTACGCCGTGATGGGCGCCCCGCTGCCGCTGTCGCGCCGCCCGGAATAACCGCTACGGCCCCCGCCCGCCCGCTGGATATCCTCGCCGGACCTTCGAGGAACACGGAGAACACGATGGTCCTGCGCATGTCCAGGCTGCTGCTCAAGACGTTGCGTGACGACCCGGCCGACGCGGAGACCACCAGCCACAAGCTGCTGGTCCGGGCCGGGTACGTACGCCGCTCGTCGGCGGGAGTGTGGAGCTGGCTGCCGCTGGGCAAGCGCGTGCTGGACAACGTGTCCCGGATCGTCCGCGAGGAGATGGACGCGATCGGCGGCCAGGAGGTGCTGCTGCCCGCGCTGCTGCCCCGCGAGACGTACGACGCCACCGGCCGCGCCGACGAGTACGGCGACCTGCTCTTCACGCTCACCGACCGCAAGGGGACCGACTACGTCCTCGGGCCCACCCACGAGGAGAGCTTCACCCTGCTGGTGAAGGACCAGGTCACCTCCTACCGCGACCTGCCGGTGATCCTCTACCAGATCCAGACCAAGTACCGCGACGAGGCCCGGCCTCGCTCCGGGGTGCTGCGCGGCCGCGAGTTCCAGATGAAGGACGCCTACTCCTTCGACCTCGCGCCGGAGGGGCTCGCCGAGGCGTACCGGCTGCACCGCGAGGCGTACACCCGGATCTTCCGCCGGCTCGGCCTGGACTTCCGGATCGTCTCCGCGGTGTCCGGGGCGATGGGCGGCTCCGCGTCCGAGGAGTTCCTGGCGCCCGCCGCGGCCGGCGAGGACACCTTCGCGGACTGCCCGGAGTGCGACTACGCCGCCAACACCGAAGCAGTCGTCTTCACCGCGCAGGTCCCCGCGGCGGCCGACCCCGGCCCGGTCGAGGAACTGGACACCCCCGGCACCGCCACCGTCGAGGCGCTGGCCGCCGCGGTGTCGGTGCCCGCCGCCGCGATCCTGAAGAACCTGCTGGTGAAGGTCGACGGCGAGATCACCGCGGTCGGCGTGCCCGGCGACCGCGAGGTGGACCTCGGCAAGCTCGCCGAGCACCTCGCCCCCGCCACCGTCGAGATCGTCACCGCCGAGGACTTCGCCGCCCGGCCCGACCTGGTACGCGGCTACGTCGGCCCGCAGGGCCTGAGCACGCTGGGCATCCGCTACCTCGCCGATCCCCGGGTCGCCGCCGGCACCGCCTGGGTCACCGGCGCCAACAAGCCCGGCCGGCACGCCGCCAACGTGGTGTGCGGCCGTGACTTCACCGTCGACCGCCACCTCGATGTCGTCACCGTCGAGGCCGGCGACCCCTGTCCCCGCTGCGGCGCCGGGCTGCGGCTGGACCGCGCCATCGAGATCGGCCACATCTTCCAGCTCGGCCGCAAGTACGCCGACGTCTTCCGCCTCGACGTCCTCGGCCCCGACGGCAAGCCGGCCCGCGTCACCATGGGCTGCTACGGCATCGGGGTCTCCCGCGCCGTCGCCGCCCTCGCCGAGCAGACCGCCGACGCCCACGGGTTGTGCTGGCCCGCCGAGGTCGCCCCCGCCGACGTCCACGTGGTCGCCGCGGGCAAGGGGGGCGCGGCCGAGCTTGCCGCCCGCGCGGCCGACGAACTCGACGCCGCCGGGCTGCGGGTCCTCCTCGACGACCGCGACGGGGTATCGCCGGGGGCGAAGTTCACGGACGCCGAGTTGATCGGGGTGCCCCGTGTGCTCGTTGCCGGCCGCCGCGCGGCCGACGACGTCCTCGAACTCCGCGACCGCCGCACCGGCACCCGTGAGGACCTCCCCCTGACCGACGCGGTCGCCCGTCTCCGGGGTGCCTGACCCCCCGGGGCCCGGTGTCCTGTCGGTTCAGGGACCACCCCCCGGTGGTGAGCCGGCCGCGCAGTTCCCCGCGCCCCTGGGTGATTGCCCCTTGCGGTCGGGCCTTCGCCATCCCGCCGGTGGGTGGCCTGACGCTCAGGCTCTCCCCTTGGCTTCGCCGGGAAATACCCCTGCCGCTGGGCCGGTGACACTCTTTTCGCGGAAAAGCCGCGGAAATCCAGGGGCGCGGGGAACTGCGCGACCGGCCACTGACCGGCCTGTGGCCGGGGACTGGCGTCGGCCAGGACGGCGCGTAGCCGAAGGGGCGCGGACCACCGGGCGGCACCCGGGAGCGGCGCCCGGCACGCCGTGGCGGGGAGCCGCTCGGGCGGCCACTGACCGGCCTGTGGCCGGGGACTGGCGTTGGCCAGGATGGCGTGTAGCCGAAGGGGCGCGGGGAACTGCGCGGGCAACCGGTCACCGGGTGGCACTCGGGAGTGGCGCGCGGCATGCCGCGGCGGGGAGCCGTACCGCACGCGCGGCGCTCCGCTGCGGGGAGCCGAAACGGCTACAACCAGGTCGCGAACTCCAGGAGCAGCTCGCCGTCTTCGCGGCCACCGACCGCCAACCCCCACACGCCCGCCTCGACCGCACGGAAGAACGCCCAGCCGCGGAGCCGTTCCGGGTCCACCTCGAGGGAATCCGCCAGCTTCGCCAGGCGCCGCCGGGCCGCCGCCCGGGAACCCGGCTGCGCGGCGAGCGTGGAGAGCCGGTCCCGTACCAGCCACGCCAGGTCGTACGCCCGCTCGCCGACGAGCGGCTTGGGGTCGATCGCCAGCCATGGCATGCGGTCCCCGGCCAGCACGTTCCCGTGGTGGTAGTCGCCGTGCAGCAGCACCGCCTCGGGGGCGGTGCCGACCAGGCTCTCCCAGCGGGCCAGCGCCTCGTCGATCAGCGGCCGCGCGTCCTCGGCGTACGGCTGCCCGCGCCGCTCCCGCAGCAGCGGCACCAGCGCGCCGGTGTACTCCTCGACCGTGGTGAACGGGTGCGCGTCGGCGGGTGCCACCCACAGCCGCTGGAGCACCCCGGCGGCTTCGAGCATCGCCTTCGGTTCGGCGAGCGAGCGCAGCGACACGTCGGCGTGCAGCCGCTCCAGCAGCATCGCGCCCTGCTCCGGATCGGCCCGCAGCAGGCGTACGGCGCCGCGCCCGCCCCAGTGCGCGAGCGCCGCGTGCTCCTGCGCGGTCTCCCGGTTGACCATGCCGACCTTGAGCACCGCCGGCGTGCCGTCGTCCGTGCGGACCAGCACGATCATGCTGATCTGGCCGCCCGCGGCGAAGACCCGCTCCGCGGTGAGCCCCCACCGGTCGAGGTAGCCGGCGACGGTCTCCGGCAGCCGGGCCAGCCACGCGCGACCGGCCTCGCCCTCCCAAGCGGTGACGGTGCGGGTGAGTCGCTCGGGCGGTTCGAGGGCCAGGTCCGCCGACCGGTCGCCCTCGCCGCCGCCCTCGTGCGCCGCTGCGCTCATCGTGTCGCGTTCCCTCCGTCGTACGCCCCCTGCGGCCCGCCGGTCAGCGCTCCTCGGTCAACCCCGGGAAGGCTACGCCGCCGCCGGTCCAGCGCACGGCACGCACCGCCGCCTCGCGCAGCGCGCCCGCCGCGTCCTGCCGTATCCCGCCTATCGCCGCCGCCACCAGGTCGCCGTAGGCGCCCGCGACGTGCTCCTCCAGGTACCCGGCCAGCCGCAGCGCGTCGGCGGACCCGGTCACCGCGAAGGGGAGCCGGTAGCCGGCGGCAGCGGCCACCGGGACCGCGCCCAGGTCCGTCACGGTGCGGGCCATCGAGTCCCGGCGGGCGCGGTGCGCGTCGTACGCCTGCCGCGCCTCGGCCTTGCGGGAGTCGGCCACCTTGCCGCCGACCACGCTGTAGCCGTAGACGGCCGCGTGTTCTGCCGCGAGGGCGGCCTGCGCGGCGTCGACGATCGTGCTCACCGTGCGCTCACTTTCCGGCCGGGCGGCCGAGCAGGACGACATGGCCCGCGCCTGCCGCGGCCACCGAGGCGAGCAGCCGGGCGAGGGCGCCCGGCGCGTCGAGCAGTGTGGCGGACCGGCGGTCGGCGAGCGCGCGCTCGGCGGCGGCGAGCGCGGCCAGGGCCTTGTCGGCGGTGGCGGGCACGGCGGACGCCGAGCCCGTGGAGGCGGGAGTCGCCGGAGACCCCGTGCTGTTGCTGTTGCTGTTGCTGTTGCTGTTGCTGTTGCCGTTGCCGTTGCCGTTGCCGGACGCCGGAGACGACGGGGCGGCGGGGGCCCGGCCGCCGAAGGCCCGCACATGCGCGGCGGTGTCCGCCCGCAGCGGTGCCAGCCGCGCGGCCAGTGTCGGGTACGCCGCGATCACCGCGTCGTACCGCGCGACCAGTGCGGTGCTGTCCCGGGCCTCGCGTGCCTGCCGCGCCGCGTCCGGCGCGTCGTCGGCCCGCACGGCGGTGGAGGCACTGCCCCGGCCGCCGGAGCACCCCGCCACCACACCGACGGTTGCCATGGCCACGGCGCTACGCCGGGTCAGCTTCGGGATCATGACAGGGAGTGTAGGGGTGACGCGGCGGCGTCCGGGCGGCCGCCCCGCAGCGCGTTCGGGGGGTGGTCGAACTCGGGTAAAGTGCGGTCCAACACGCGACCTTCCATGACAACAGCAGACGCGGCCGAGGAGTCACCCGGATGAGCACCACCCACAGCGAGAGGCTGCGCGCACTGCTTGAGCCGCTGGTCGGCGAGGCGGGACTGGAGCTGGAAGAGGTCACGGTGTCGGCGGCGGGCAAGCGCCGGCAGCTGATGGTCGTCGTGGACGCGGAGGACGGCGTGCAGCTCGACGCCGTGGCCGAGCTGAGCCGCGCGATGTCGCAGGCCCTCGACGCGTCCGACGCCATGGGCGAGACCGAGTACGTCCTCGAGGTGAGCTCACCCGGCACCGATCGTCCGCTGACCGAGCCGCGGCACTTCCGCCGCAACGCCGGCCGCCTGGTCAAGCTCCAGCTCAAGGAGCGCGGAGAGCTGATCGCGCGGATCATGGCGGTGGACGACGAGGGCCTCGACCTGGAGGTCCCGGGCGTCAAGGGCCGCAAGCCCAAGCCGGCCCGGGCGGACTTCGGCGAGATCGCCAGGGCGCGGGTCGAGGTCGAGTTCAACCGCAAGAGCGGCGGCGCCGACGACAGCGCCGACGACGAGGTGGACGACGAGACGGACGGCGGCGACGAGACCGTCGAAGACGAAGACGACGAGAGCACTGAGGAGGCGTAGCCGTGGACATCGACATGAAGGCCCTGCGGGGCTTGGTGACCGAACGGCAGATCTCGTTCGACCTGCTGGTCGAGGCGATCGAGTCGGCACTCCTCATCGCGTACCACCGCGAGCCGGGCAGCCACCGCCGGGCCCGGGTCGAGCTGGACCGGACCAGCGGTCAGATCACCGTATGGGCGACCGAGGACCAGGAGGAGGCGGGGGAGGGCGCCGAGCCGCGCGAGTTCGACGACACCCCCAGCGGCTTCGGCCGGATCGCCGCCTCCACCGCCAAGCAGGTGATCCTGCAGCGGCTGCGCGACGCGGAGGACGACGTCACCTTCGGGGAGTACGCCGGCCGGGAGGGCGACATCGTCACCGGCGTCGTCCAGCAGGGCAAGGACCCCAAGAACGTGCTGGTCGACATCGGCAAGCTGGAGGCGATCCTGCCGGTGCAGGAGCAGGTCCCCGGCGAGGACTACGCCCACGGCACCCGGCTGCGCGCCTACGTGGTGCGCGTCGCCAAGGGGACCCGCGGCCCCTCCGTGACCCTCTCGCGCACCCACCCGAACCTGGTGAAGAAGCTCTTCGCCCTGGAGGTGCCCGAGATCGCCGACAACTCGGTGCTGATCGAGGCGATCGCCCGCGAGGCCGGGCACCGTACGAAGATCGCGGTGCGCTCCACCCGCTCCGGGCTGAACGCCAAGGGCGCGTGCATCGGCCCGATGGGCGCCCGGGTGCGCGCGGTGATGGCCGAGTTGCACGGTGAGAAGATCGACATCGTGGACTGGTCGGACGACCCCGCGGACATGGTGGCGAACGCGCTGTCGCCGGCCCGGGTCTCCCACGTCGAGGTGGTGGATGCCGCCGCCCGGTCCGCCCGGGTGACCGTGCCCGACTACCAGCTCTCGCTGGCGATCGGCAAGGAGGGCCAGAACGCCCGGCTCGCCGCGCGGCTGACCGGGTGGCGGATCGACATCAGGCCGGACACCGAGCAGCAGGACTGAGCCGGCGGCCTCCGCCGGACCGGCGAGGCTGTGAGTTCCGGACGAACAAGCGTCCGTTGACCCACTCGAAGGAGTGAGGTTGGCGCGGGGAGGTAGACTAAAGGGTGTCTGGTCGGACGCTGACGTCAGCATGCCCGGAGCGAACGTGCATCGGCTGCCGTCAACGCGCGGCCAAGAGCGATCTGCTGCGTGTGGCGGTGAGCGGGGGCGCGTGCGTTCCCGATCTTCGCGGTACGCTGCCCGGTCGGGGTGCGTATCTGCATCCTGCCCTTGCCTGCCTCGACCTGGCGGTCCGCCGTCGGGCGTTCGCCCGGGCCTTCAAAGGACCGGTCGCGCCGGACACCGCGGAGTTGCGCCGGTGCGTCGAGCAGGCAGCCCCGTAGGAACCGGTAGAACCCGTAAGAAGCAGAACGGCACGGATGCACCGTGCGGTCAGGTACCTCGCGAGATGGAAGTAGGTCGAGATTGCGATGAGCACTCGATGAGTACGCGATGAGTACGCCCATGAAGTAGCGACGGTCCGGCGGACGATCACCCCGGACCTAAAAGGAGCGAAGTGGCTAAGGTCCGGGTATACGAACTCGCCAAGGAGATGGGAGTCGAGAGCAAGGTCGTCATGGCCAAGCTCCAGGAACTCGGCGAATTCGTCCGTTCGGCGTCCTCGACGATCGAGGCGCCGGTTGTCCGCAAACTGACTGACGCTTTCCAGGGACCCGGCGGCGGTAGCGCCGGCAAGTCCGCTGCGAAGCCGTCCGCGCCGCGCAAGTCGGCGCCCTCCCCGGCGGCAGGCCGCCCGGGAGGCACCCCCAAGCCGGCCGGCCCCACCCCGGGTACGCCGGCCCGTCCGGCTGCCCCGGCGGCGCCCAAGCCGGCCGGCGGTCCGGTGACCCCGGCCGCCCCGAGCGGTGGCGCCACGCCGCCGTCCGGTTCCGGCCCGCGCCCCGGCCCCAAGCCGGCCCCGGCGCCCAAGCCCGCGCCGGCCGCACCCGTGCCCGCCGCGGAGTTCCAGGCACCCCCGTCCGCGCCCACGACCCCGGCCGCAGGCCAGGGCCAGGGTCAGGCAGCCCAGGGCCAGCGTCCCGGTGGCGCCGCGCCCGGTCCGCGCCCGGCCCGTCCGGCTCCGGCCGGCGGTCAGCGCGACGCCGGTCAGCGTGACGGCGGCCGCCCCGGCGGCAACCGCCCCGCGTCCGGGCAGGGCGGCCAGGGCGGTGCCCGTCCCGGCGCTCCGCGCCCGGCCGGTCCGCGTCCCGGCAACAACCCGTTCACGTCCGGCTCCACCGGCATGCCGCGCCCCGGTGGCGCGTCGCGTCCCGGCGGCGGTGCACCAGATGGTCCCCGGCCGGCCGATCGGCGGTCCGAGCCGGGCGGGTGCGTCGGACCACAGGCA